>CANRHM010000029.1 GCA_947630415.1 uncultured Bacilli bacterium
GTTCCTTTTCTTATCTCAGACCCACTCATTATGGTTTGTTCCAACAGTTTATAAGCATAAGCTAGATTCTTTTCCGCTAGGCTATCATAATACTTTCCCCTATTCATCTCTAAAATTAAATGATGGTCTCCTATCGTTACTACAAAATCACTTACTCTTCTTTTTTCTTTCTTTTGTATGGAAGCATATTCATTGGGTAAAATCTTTAATTCTTTTAACACTTCATCATAAGAAGCACCGGTTATTTCCGATATAATCATACAAAGATATTCTCTACAATGATGCATAATGGCTTTAAAGCAGACATCAAAGGTTCCTGATAAGACACTTTTCCCTTCTTTGATTTCTTTTTTATAGAGGTCTTGTTCCTCTTTGGTTAAATATATAGGCATATAATCCCTCCCTTCAAAGTGCACTATAACAAGGATTTTTTTGATATGCAAATCGCACTTTTTCAATTTTCAAAGCAATTTTAGAAGGGATTTTTTATTTTTCATTTAAGGTGATTTTTTAATTTTCAAAACAAAAAGAGTTTGAATTCTTAAAAAGTATGCTTTTTTCACTTTTTTTCATTTGACACTTTTACTTGACACTTAAAAAGATAACCCCCTCAAGGTTATCTTAACTTACGACTTCTACTTTGCTGTTTCGTATTTCATTTACTTGTGCATCTTCTAAATAATCATCATAATGCATTCTTCGATCAATAATTCCTTCAGGAAGAATTTCAATAATTCGATTGGCAACCGTTTCAATTAATTGATGGTCAAAAGAAGCAAAAAGAAGTTCTGAATCGTATTTAATAAGACCATTGTTCAAAGCCGTGATACTTTCCAAATCCAAATGGGCTGTAGGATCATCTAACATCAAGAAGTTAGGTCCTTCCGCCATACACTTTGAAAACATAGCACGTGCTTTTTCTCCTCCTGATAAGACGCTTACTTTTTTAAATACTTCATCTTTCGAAAAAAGCATTCTTCCTAGAAAACTTCTTAACGCCGTATCATCATCGACTTGATACCATTTCCGCATCCAATCGATTAAACTTATATCGTCTTTAAAATAGGAACTATTGTCTTGTGGAAAATATGATTTTTGAATAGTGGTTCCAAACGTAATCGTTCCTTCATCCGGAGTAATTTCTCCCATCAAAATTTTAAATAACGTAGTCTTGGCAATATCATTTGTTCCAACCAAAGCTATTTTATCTCCTTTTAACATTTGGAAAGAAACATCATTTAACACTTTTTTGCCATCAATCGTTTTCGAAATATGATCGACCGTTAAAATCTCTTTCCCTGACGGACGTAATGCTTTAAACTCAATAAACGGATATTTTCTAGAACTTGGAATAATTTCCTCAAGCTCAATCTTTTCTAACATTTTCTTTCTAGATGTTGCTTGTTTACTTTTCGAAGCATTAGCACTAAAGCGCGCAATAAACTCTTGGAGTTCCTTAATCTTTTCTTCTTTTTTCTTATTGGCTTCTTTCGCTTGTTTTAATGCAAGTTGACTAGATTCATACCAGAAATCATAGTTTCCAATATAGAGTTTCATTTTATTGTAATCAAGGTCTACAATATGCGTGCAAACACGGTTTAAGAAATAACGGTCATGCGAGATTACAATAACACAGTTAGGAAAGTTGATTAGAAAGTCTTCAAGCCACTTGATAGCTGCCAAATCTAGGTTGTTGGTAGGTTCATCCAAAAGTAAGATGTCTGGGTTCCCAAACAATGCTTGTGCAAGCAAAACCTTTACTTTTAATTTAGGTGCAATTTCACTCATAAAGGCATAATGAAAGGCTTCATCTACCCCTAAATTATTAAGTAATGTGGCCGCTTCACTTTCGGCTTCCCAACCACCTAATTCAGCAAAAGTTGCTTCTAATTCTCCTAAACGCATCCCGTCCTCTTCACTAAACTCAGTATGCGAATAGAGTTCTTCTTTTTCCTTCATAATTTTATATAAAGGCTCATTTCCCATTAAAACGGTATCCATGACCGAATAAGCATCATATGCATAATGGTCCTGTTTTAAAACCGCAATACGTTCATTAGGTGATAAAATAACTTCCCCTTGAGTGGTATCGATTTCTTTTGCTAACACTTTCAAAAAAGTAGATTTACCACTTCCATTGGCCCCAATTAAACCATAACAATTTCCTTTTGTAAATTTGATGTCAACATCTTCAAATAAAGTTCTTTTTCCAAATCGTAAAGTAACGTGACTTGCCTGTATCATGAAGTATCTCCTTCCTTTTTATGAATTTTTCTCTCTAAAGGATTCGTACCAATCTTTAATGGAACCCGTGATACTACTTCCAATATCTTTTAAGAAATCAAAAGTGAGTCCAAAACTATCTTTCATATTTTGAAAATCCTCTTTCGCTTGATTACAGGTGGTGCTTCCTACTTTTTCACACACGGTTGAGGTAACGTTTAAATAAAGTGTAACCAATTTTGATTTAATATTGTCGTACCCTTTTTTAATCTGATCTTTATAGCCTGGAAAGTATTGATCAATTTTAGCATCAATCGTAAGTGCTAGTTTAACAACTTTTAATTTTGCCGTCTCCGTTAATTGCTTAAACGTATAGCCCTTAATCGGCTTTTCATAAAATAGAAAATCGACAATCGTGATAAAGCCACTTTTAAGGCGATTCATAATAGAAGTATCTTTACTGTTTTTAACTGTTTCAATATAGGCATCTTCTTGTTCAAAGTAGGCAATCACTTGAGCATCACTCGTCTCTTCAATACTAGGTGTTGGACTAGTAGAAGGAACAGGACTCTTGGATGGCTGAGGACTATTAGATGGAGTAGGATTACTAGGTGGAACAGGACTAGGTGTACTTACTTCTTCGGTAGGATCCATTGTACCGGATGCTTGTTCATTTTCCTCTTTATCATCTACTTCTTCTATTGGAGGATTCGTACTACCCTCTTCTTTGTCTAACGTATTTCTTTGACTATTAACCGTCAAAAAAATTCCTAATCCTAAGCAAAGAATTCCTACTATTAAAATACTATAACTAACGATTTTATCTTTTTTCATTTGGGGCACTTCCTTTTCCGCCTTTAAGTATATCATATTTCAACTGTTCTTTCAAATCTCTGATAGAGCATTCTTCCTCTAATTCAAAAAGTTCTTCCTTCGCTTTCTCCACTTGTTCTGTAAGTGCCTCAACTGTTTGATTTTGTCTTCTGAAATAGGCTTCTTTTTCTTCATTTACTTCGTATAAGAAACTTCTTTTAATCGTTTGTTGATCTTTTAGTAACAAAGTCCTTTTCTTTTCTTTAAAATCGATTTCTTGCGTTAAGATTTGTTTTTGTAATAGTAAAGATTCTTTTTTCTCTTCTTGGTATTTTTCTCCTTCAAAATAATTTTTTACATATTTATGGTAAGAATCTAAATCAGTCGTAATCAAAAGACTCTTTTTAGCTCTCGTTAGAGCTACATAACTAATTCTTCGTTCTTCTTCTAAAAACTCTATCTCTTTAGGAGGAGCCATATGAAAGTAGGCAACGTGATCAAACTCATTTCCTTTGGTCTTATGAATCGTCTCTAAAAGAACATTATCAAAAGTTTTAAGTTGCTTATGTTTACTTAGTTCATAAAGAGCTTTAACACCTCCAAAATAAGAAACAAAAGATTCCATCAAATAAGGTTCTTCAAAAAAGAAAGAAGGTTTTACTTTTAATAAAAGGCAAAGTCTTCGAAAACTAATCTTTTCCTTAGATAACAAGGTATATACTTTTTCAAAAGGAAAATCTCTATACGTTTTAAAAAAGGCATCAAAAGAGGAAATCCCTGGCTTCAAAGGAAGTTGAAAAAGAGCTACCAGATCTTGTGCTCGTTTAATATCAAAGGACTCTAAGAAAAACGAAAGTACTTTAAAGAGTTTATCAAAAGAAGAAAAGTTTTCTAAAGGATAATAGCCTTGAAAACCAAGAAAGAGTTTTAAGAAGCTTCCATACTCTTGATAACGATATAAAATAGCTAAAGATTCATTTGTTGGAACTTCTTCAATCAAACGAACTATTTCGCTTGCTTCTTCGATCCAATCTTTACCGATTTTAATCTCGATTTTTCCTAGTTCTTGTGAAAACGACTTAATCTCTTTATTAGTTCTAACTAAGTTATGTTCAATAAACATCCTGGCATGATACACTAGTCGTTTAGAAGAGCGATAATTGGTAACTAATTTTAACACCTTAGCCCCTGAATATGTCTTTTGAAAAGATAAAATAGGTTTGACACTAGCGCCTCTAAAACCATAGATCATCTGATCATCATCCCCCACTACAAAAAGATGGTTAAGTGGTAAAGCCAAAAGTTCCAGCAGTTGTAGTTGCAAAGGATTTAAGTCCTGAAACTCATCTACTAAAAGATACATATACTGTTTTTGAATCTTTTCTCGTAAAGAAGCGTTCTTTAACAAAAGACAAACCGAAAGATAGAGCATATCGTCAAAGTCATACAATTTTTCTTCTTTTAATTCTTCCATGTAGGACTTAAAAATAGGATAAAAATCAATTCTTTCATGATCTACTTCAAAAACCATATCTTCTTTCGATAAGAGATTGTTCTTAATAAAAGAAAGTTTCTCATAAAAGGACTTAAAAGGATCTTTTTCTTGTTTATATACAATGGGATAAAAACGGCTTAAAACACGTTCTAATAAGACAAGCGATAATTCTTTAGGATCTTCTGTATAAAATTCATAATCGGTATACTTTTTTAAAAGTTCGTGACCAAAGGAATGAAAAGTACGGACCTCAACTCCTTTGGTATTTTGAAGACGCATCGTGATCTCTTCTTCCGCTTTCTTGTTATAGACTAAGACTAAAATACAAGAAGGATCTACGCCTTTATTTAGTAATGCATAGACACGATTTACCAAAGTCTTGGTTTTGCCACTTCCAGCAGGGGCTAAAAGTAAGACTGCTCCCTTTAATTTTCGAACTGCTCTTTTCTGTTCCTTATTTAAAGTTTCTATAGGAAAGGCATCTTTCCTTTCCATTTTCTCCAAAGGCATTTTTAAAAGACGATACCAAGCTTCTAAATATAACTGCATCCGAATTGCTTCTTTATTGGTATGTAGCAATAAAGGTGAAATAGATAGATTAGAATAAGTAAAAGGATCCTCTTTAATCTTTACTTTAACTCCATGCATAACGAGTGGATAAAGTAATTCTTGATAAAGAAGAACAATATTCTTTAAAAAGATTTCTTTGGAAATATCTACCTTAAGTATTACTTTCTTTTCTTTGTAATTAATTTTTCTATTTTCTAAAAAGGATTGAAGTGAAATAACCTCCATAAAAATTCCTTTCTTAGGACAGTAATTTTATTGTAAACAAAAGCAAAAAAGGATGCAAATCACCCTTTTTCAATTTTCACTTAAATTTTGCCTCCAATTTTAAATTTTTATCTAAGAGGAAATTTAAGAATTCCCCTACTTTTCCCTCTTCATTTTTTAAAAAGTAAAGTTTTTAAATTTTTTTACACGCCACCTTTAATACCTCTTCCTCTTAAAAAGAGTTTCCGCATCCAATCGACGGGTACTACCGAGAAAGCAAGTAAGGTCATGATTTCAAATTCCGATAAAGTCAAACCAAAGGTACGGAACAGCGTTCCACCATAGTAAATAAGACATATTTGTACGATTAAAATAAAGAGAATCACTAACATAAAGGCTTTATTTTTATAAAGGTAGGAAAATAGATTTAACCTAGAGGTACGTGCATTAAAACAGTTAAAAATCCCCATAAAAATGAAGAGTCCAAAGAAAGCAGTCAAAAAGTATTTATCTTCAATGTCAAATCGAAATAACGAGTGGATGAAAGGCGACTTTAAGAAAAAGATACAAAGTAAGGCCGAATAGAGTCCTGTAAATAAGATTTCTCCTAACATATATTCATTGATGATAGCTTCGTCTCGTTTTTTAGGTCGTTCTTCCATATATTCTTTTAACGGTGGCTCATAGGCAAAAGCAATGCCTGCTAGAGTATCCATAATCATATTAATCCACAACATCTGAATCACGGTAACCGGTGTTTCAACTCCAATAAAAGGTCCTACAATCGACAAAAGAATGGCACAAAGATTGACCGTCAATTGAAAAATAATAAACTTCCTTATACTTTTAAAAATGGTACGACCAAAAAGAATCGCTTTGGATATCGATAAGAAGTTATCGTCTAGAATCACAATTTCACTTGCTTCTTTAGCCACTTCGGTTCCACTTCCCATGGCAAATCCAACATCGGCTTTCTTCAAAGCAGGGGCATCATTTACACCATCTCCTGTCATACCCACGACCAGTCCTAGAGATTGACTAATCTTAACCAACCTACTCTTATCTTGTGGAAGACTTCTTGCTACAATTTTAAGTCTAGGTAAAAGAGCCACTACTTCTTCATCGGTTTTTTCTTTTAACTCATCGCTCGTAAGTACCAAGTCCGTTGCCTCTTTTAAAATACCGGTCTCTTTTCCAATCGAAGTCGCTGTATCCTTTCGATCTCCTGTAATCATCACAACTTGAATACCTGCTTTTTGTACCGTTTTAACACCCTCGATAGCTTCTTTTCGAACCTCATCTTTAATGTAGATAAAACCTAACAACGTAAGATGTGATAGTTCTACTCTTTCTCCATAAGCAAGGGCCAAAACACGAATTCCTTCTCTTGTTTTAGATGTGATAAAAGAATCAAACATATTCTTATCTACTATATTTTTCTTATTTCCTATATCATCTAAGTAAGAAGTACATAACGAAATTACTTTTTCAGGAGCACCTTTAATTAATTGATAGTTTTGTTCCCCATAAGAAACAGTAGCACTCGAGTATTTTATCTTGCTATCAAAGGGCATAAACTTCTTTTTAAGAAAGGAAAAAGAATCATCTTTTTGAAGAAAAGCAAGTAAAGCACGATCCGTCATATTGCCTCCAAGAGGAAGCCCTTCTTCAGAGTAGGTACTCGCATTATTTCCCATAATAGATAACTTGACTAGGGGATAAATTTTCTTATTTTTCTTAAGTTCCATTTCCGTTTGATATGATTTTCCACTCCCTAGCTGAAAACCCACGACTTCTAATTTTCCTTTAGTAAGCGTCCCCGTTTTATCGGTAAATAAAATGTTGAGGCTTCCTGCGGTTTCAATGCCTACTAGTTTTCGCACCAAAACGTTATTCTTTAGCATTCGTTTCATGTTCGATGATAATACCAAAGTAATCATCATGGGAAGTCCTTCTGGAACCGCTACCACAATAATGGTAACACTTAACGTCAAAGCATAAAGAATTTGTCCAAACAAATAAGGAAAATTGGTAACTGCTTTCATAATTAACGTAGGATTAAATTGATTATTTATGACAAGGACTGAAAAAAGATAGGAAAGGGATACTAAAATAGCACCCCCATATCCAATTCGACTAATTACTTTAGCAAGCCCTCTCAAACGTATCTTAAGGGGACTTTCTGGCTGTTCTTCTTGTAACTCTTTTGCCATCTTTCCATAAAAAGTAGCATCCCCTACTTTTAAAACTTGCATATACCCTTCGCCTGAATAGATGACTGTACCTCTATAAAGACTATTGTGTTCATCCATTTGATAACTGTATTTAGCTTCTTTATAGGCTTCTTTGGTCTCTCCATTTAAACTCGATTCATCGACCGCTAAATCACCGGAAACCAAGATACCATCCGCGGGTACTTTATCCCCTGCTTGCAAAAGAACAATATCTCCTACCACTACTTCATCGATGGGAATTTCTTCTAACTTTCTATCTCTTACCACTTTACAATTAATTTTACTAGATTCTTCTTGTAACCTATTAAAAGCTTGCTCACTTCCATATTCAGAAATCGTAGATATAAAAGAAGCAAGAAAGATGGCAATCACAATTCCTAAAGTCTCAAACCAATCAAAGTTTTGAAACAAAAAAATCGTTTTTATCAACAAGGCAACTAAAAGAATCTTTATAATAGGGTCTCCTAGAGTTTCTAGTAATTTTTTAAAGAAACTGTCTTGTTTTCCACTATGAATAATATTGTTTCCATATTGTTTTCTATTTTGTATGACTTCTTTACTGGTTAGTCCTTCTTTTACAGATGTCACTCCTTGTCCTTTCATAAAACAAGCCCTCCTTGTAAAAGATATGAAGAAAGACTTATTTTCATACATAGAAAAAAGATAACATTCATTCGTGTTATCTTTTTTTTATATGCAATATCTTTATACTTACAGCATCAGGTGTATAAGATTACTAATATTTTTATGGAGCAAGCACTAGGCGAAATGAGTCGTTGCTGCTCGAACCACCGAAGCTTTGACCGAAGTCGAACACACCTGCACCCGTGCCATCATGATAACTGTCGCCGCGATTGAACCACGACCTCGAAGAGCTTATATAAGTATGATAATCACCATACCAAGCTGAAGTTTCTGATAAAGCATGTCCATAACATATACTTCCATTGCATGAAGATGCTGAAGTCGTGCTTGTATATAAATCATAATATTTAGCATCGGGTATCTTATTGCCTTCAACTTCACCAGGAACAAATCCAGATGATGCTATAGTTGGTTTCCCTGTATTGTTACTATCTTCCAAAGCACCCATAACACGTTCCCATGCTCCACCGCTCATATCATAGATTCCTGTGATATTTCCAGTTGTAGAAGCTTTTTGTCCTTGTATTGTTTCATAAGTGTTTGTACATGTTGCACTTTGTGCATCATTTACGGTGTTTCCTGCTATTCCTGTTATATAACTTGAACAGTTATTAATGTATACTTCTTTGTCATCTGCTCCATAAGCATCATTTCCATATTTTCCATACTTACTTTGTGATAGATAAGCAACTGAACCCCATTCACTATTCTTACTCATATGTGTATCTACGCTATCACTACTAAATCCATAGGTTGTTATCTTTCCTTCTGATGTCATATTTAATGCTGCATAGAAAGCATTCGATATACTTATATTTCTCCATGATGGAATAGTTGGTTTTATAATTGGTGTTAAAGATGAATTGTTTTCATATTTTCCTTCTTCATTACTTGTCTCAAATTTTGCATACCAAAATCCTGTCAATTCTGTATTTCCAAAAGTAAAGGCTGGAGGCATCTTGTAATTACCCTCATCACTTACTTTACTACTCGTTCCACTTATAAAGTTGATCCCTATTTCTCCTGGCTGAGTTTGAGATCCTCCTGCATACTGATTTCCTAGATTAGTAAACTTGTATTCATATCTTGGGATCCAGACCCACATCGTATTGATATCATCCATTTCAATTGCTGTCCCTGCTTCTGCTGTTTGATATTCTTTTCTTGTCTTTGTTCCACTTTCTTTTACGGTGACTGCATTTGCCCATTCTTGACTTTCATAGTTGTACCAATTACTTAACATGTCTGCCTTTTTCCATTTCCCTAAATCTTTGTCATAGACTACTGGTATCATTCCTTCTACTATCTTTGGTTCATTTGCATTGGTATTATCATGATAAGCTGGCTCTACATGTATTGTTCTGGTTGCTCCTCCTATGTTTCCATCTTTATCTATTACAAAGTATTTGACTATTTGATCTTCTTCTATGTTTAAGTTTATATTATGAATTACTATTATTTGATTTGTTAAATCATTCCCTTGTTCATCCTCTGCTGTTGCTCCAGAATCTACATAATAATTTCCTTTGGCATACGTTATTTCTTCTGCTCCTACTAAAGTGATAGTTGGAGCACTTTCATTGACTTGTACTACATTTACGGTTCTTGCTACTACTCCTTTATTTCCATTTTCATCTTTTATCTCATAATAAATGATATAGACTCCCTCTTGTTTGGTGTTTACTTCATTTACTGTACTTACTTTTTCTCCATCATAATACTCATATCTCTTGGTTACATTCTCTTTATCTAGATTAGTATCAACATTATCTGTTACTTCTTCCACTCCTGGATCTTCAAAAGTTCCATCTTTTGTTATTGTCATAACAGAACTACCAGCTAATTTTATAGTAGGTGCTACATGGTCTTCTATATATTGAACATTATGGTCATGGGCTACTAGTTTTACTTTCCCTTTCCATACCTTGTTCATTGCTTCATTTCCTGTATTATAATCAATCCATATCCTTAATTCATAATTATCTGTTATACTTGGTTCTAATGTTTGATCCTCTACTATAATTAAACTAGATAATGTAGATGGATTTGTTATTTCTTCATCATTTCTTTTTAGACTATATTTTAAATACCCTCGACTTAAAGTGTTCTTACTATCTTCTTCGATACTTAATTGATATCTTGACGCAAGACTTCCATTATTGGTGATAGAAAAACGAAATGGATCTTTACTATTACCTTCTTCATCACTCATGGGATAAGTATTCTCTAAAGTAATCGCATTACTTTTATTTTCAAAGGCTATAGCAAAACTTCCTGCTTCGATTTTATTTTCTGTTCTTCCTTCATAAAGTACCTCATAGAATGCATAACTAGTTCCAGATAACAAACAAATCATTCCTAACAGAAACAGAAACAAGGCTAATTGTTGTCTTCCTTTTATCTTCATTCTTCTACACTTCCTTATTATTTATCTATTTCTATTATAAAACTACCCCCCCCCATGTCAACTTTTTGTTAATTTTTTTAATCTAATTACAAAAAAAGAAAAAGAGGTTATTCCTCTTCCTTAACTGTATCATAGTCCTCTAAAAAGCTATGATAAACACCTCCTTTTTTTATTCCTAAGACTCCATTAATATTGACATTGTCTAAGGCTTTAAAAATATTGTAGTCAATGTCTTTATTTACTTTCTTTAATTCTTTAATTAAGTTCTTTATCTCTAATCTTTTACTTTCGTGCATATTTTCAAAAGTAGTCTTCTCTGTAAACCTACAAGCACAATTTAAAAAAGTTAATTGATTATAATTCTTCCAAGCAAGAATCGATTCTTCTCTTACTAAATACAAAGGACGAATGAGTTCTAATCCTTCAAAGTGAATACTATGTAATTTAGGCATCATGGTCTTAATTTCAGAGCCATAAAACATCGATAATAAAGTCGTTTCAATCACATCATCAAAATGATGGCCTAAAGCAATTTTATTGCATCCTAACTCTTTTGCTCGATTATAAAGAAATCCTCTTCGCATACGTGCACACAAATAACAAGGACTATTCTCGATATTGGTTACAATCGAGAATATATCACTTTCAAAAATCTCAATCGGAATATTTAAAAGTTTAGCATTTTCTTCAATCATCTGACGGTTTCTTGGACTGTACCCTGGATCCATGACTACATAATGAGCTTGAAATGGAAACTTTCCATGACGAATCAGCTCTTGAATACATTTAGCCAAAAGAAACGAATCTTTTCCTCCACTTATGCAGACCATAATATTATCATTTTCTTGAATTAATTCATACTCTTGAACGGCTTTTACAAATTTACTGAAGATTTCCCGTCGAAATTTTTTGATAATACTTCGCTCTATTTCTTGATATCTTTCCATGAAAATCTCCTTCCTACTTTCGTAGTCTTAAAGAATTGAAAACAACCGTAAGACTACTAATCGTCATAGCAAGGCTTGCAAACATAGGATTCATTTTGATATTAAGTGGTGTTAATAAACCCATAGCAATAGGAATCATAGCCATATTGTAGAAGAAAGCCCAAAAGAGATTTTGCTTAATGTTACGCATCGTCTTTTTACTGATTTCTATAAGTGATAAGATGTGTGCTAAATTATCTTGCATTAAAATGACATCTGAAGAATCGGCCGCTATATCGGTTCCACTATGGATGCTCACACCCACATCACTTAAAGCAAGACTAGGAGCATCATTAATACCATCTCCTACCATCATCACTTTATGCCCTTCTTCGATTAAATCTTTAACGACTTTGGTTTTCTCTTGTGGCAAAACATTAGCAATAACTTCGGTAATTCCTACTTCCTTGGCAATTCTTTTAGCCGTATTTTCATGATCTCCTGTTAAAAGAATAACTCTTTTACCTTGCTTTTTTAAAGACTTTATAACCTCTTTCGCGTTTTCCCTTACCACATCTTGAACACCAAAAAGTGCTACTACTTGTTTGTTTTCAATATAATAAACCAAACTACTTCCTTCTAAAGAAAGTTCCTCCTCTTCTTTTTCAAAAGAATTTTTAAGACCTAGTTTCGCAATCAATTTATTATTTCCAACATAGATAGAAGTCTTTCCCATTTTTCCTGATAGACCCATACCTTCGAGTGTATGAAAGTCTTCCACTTCAATCTCCTCTTGAATAGTATCTTTCTTTTCAAGAAAGGCGGAGGCCATTGGATGGGTAGAATTCTTTTCAAGTGCAACGACTCTTGCTAAAATTTCTTGCTTCGTTAGAGGTCCTTTATGATACATTTTTTTAATTTTTAAGTGACCATAAGTAAGGGTTCCTGTTTTATCAAAAATTAAAGTATCGATTTGATGCGCTTTCTCTAAGGTCTCACTTTGTTTAATTAATATTCCTTCTTTAGCACATCTTCCTTCACTTACCACCATCGCTAAAGGAGTAGCAAGTCCTAAAGCACAAGGACAAGCAACTACTAAGACACTTACAAAGGTCGTGATGGCACTCGAACTATTCTGTCCTAAAAGAAGTGAAACCACCAACGTTAAAAAAGCTAAAAGCAAAATCGTAGGAACAAAATAGGAACTTACTTTATCTGCTAATTTTTGAATTGGTGCTTTGGTATTGGAAGCTTCAACCACTAAACGCACAATTTCGGATATCGTTGAATCTTTTCCAATTCTTTGGGCTTCATATTCCACCATGCCATCGACTAGAATACTACCCGCTAAAACCTTATCCCCTTTTTTCTTTTTGTTAGGAAGGGCTTCTCCAGTAATAAAGGCTTCATCTAAATAAGCAGTGCCTTTCGTAATGATTCCATCGACTGCAATCTTCATACCCGTTTTACCTATTAAAATATCCCCTTTTTGAACTTCATCTAGAGTGACCTCTTTCTCTTCTTTTCCTACTTTTAATATGGCATAAGAAGGCGTAATTTGGACAAGTTCTTTTAAGGCTTCCTTCGTTTTTTCTTTACTTTTAGAATCGATGTATCTTCCTAATTTAATAAAGAATAAAATCATAATACAAGATTCAAAATAAAGTTCATGAAC
>CANRHM010000030.1 GCA_947630415.1 uncultured Bacilli bacterium
TTATCTATTTTTATTATAAAACTCCCCCCCCATGTCAACTTTTTGTTAATTTTTTTCCAAAGAAAATCCACCTTTTATAGTGGATTATTTTAAATAGTAATGTTTGATTGGCTTTAAGTTATCATCTAACTCATAACAAATAGGATTTCCTGTTTCAAGTTCTAGAGCCATAACTTCTTCATCTGTCAATTCATCTAAATACTTGATAAGTCCTCTTAAACTATTTCCATGAGCAACAATAAGTACCTTTTTATGACTTAGAAGATCTTGCTTAATTGTGGATTCCCAGTAAGAAGCAACACGTTTGATAGTGTCTACTAAGTTTTCAGTTAAAGGAATCTCTTCTTCTTTTAAGTCTTTATATTTAGAGTCATTCCCTGGATAACGTTCATCTTCTTTTGTTAGAGCAGGAGGTCTAACAGAAGCACTTCTTCTCCATAAATGAACTTGTTCTTCTCCATACTTCGCTCTTGTTTCATCTTTATTAAGTCCTTGTAAAGCACCATAATGACGTTCATTCAATTTCCAACTATAATAAATAGGAACCTTCAAATCTAATTCTTTTAGAATATATTCTAATGTATCAATGGCTCTTTTTAGGACAGAAGTATAAGCAACATCAAAAGTAAAACCTTTTTCTTTTAAGACTTTTCCAGCATCAATTGCTTCTTTAACTCCCTGTTCACTCAATCCTACATCGGTCCATCCTGTAAAACGATTTTCTAAATTCCAAATACTTTGTCCATGTCGTACTAAAACTAATTTAATCATTTTATCCTCTTTTCTATAAGTTTTCTTTAAATAAGAATGTTGCATAAACAGGAACATATTTGATTCCTTTTTTCATGCTAAAGTTTTCTTCTGTTACTCTAATTGCATCCTCTACTTTGAATTTGCTCATAAATAGAGTAAGCGATTTTGCTTTGGCTACATTTTTGTTGACTAGTTCAATTGGAATAATCTTTCCACTCCGTGTTTGAACTACAAAGGATATTTCAGCTTTTCCTTCCGATTGATAATAATAAAGACTATAACCACACATTAAAATCGAATTAGCAAGCGCATTTTCATAGAGCAGATATTTATACCGATCATCTCCTAAAAAACGTATCTTGCTTAAATGAAGCATGTGAAACAAAAGCCCTGTATCGGGAAGATAAAGTTTAAAACTTTCATTATCCTTGTTTTTACTTAAAGGTGCTTTAACTTCACTAATCTTATAAGAACGGTTTAAGTAATGGTTTTCACTTAAGAAGTCGATCGATGAAGTATACTCTTTAGCACGACTTCCCATCTTCATAAGGCCATACTGAAACTTTTTATTGGGTTTTACTAATTGATAAGGTGCAATACGATAGACTTCCATCGCTCTAGAGATGTCAATTAATTGTTCTTGTTTTAAAAACTCTTTAGGATAGGTATCTAGAATCTTTTGATGAACCGATGCTAAAACAAGAGGATTATCACTAGTAAGAGATAGTTCCACTGCTTCAGGAAAGCCTCCAGTCATCATATAATTTTCATAATAATCAAGAGCAATGTTATGAAAAGGCATTGGTTTATTGTTTTTATAAGAATCTTTAATGAAATCAATAAGTTGTTCTTGTTTAATCGCTTTCAAATACTCTTCAAAATCAAGCGCAAACATGTATTTAAACTGTAATTCTTCTGACTTAAACTTATTTAAGTTTTCTCTAGAAGACGTAATCATAATGATATGGTAACTATTTTGTTCTTTGGCGAAACGTTTAACGACACGAACAATTTCGATATCTTGAACATTATCAAAAACCAAAAGGGTATCTTGTTTAATAATTTGCTCTCCGGATATCATGGATAATTTTAAAATAAGTTTATCAATACTACTTTCTTTTTTAAAGATTTCCAAAAGTTCAATATTGTTTTCACAATTAAAATAGGCACAACTCTTGTATTCTTTCCTTCCAAACTCTAAAACAGTATAGGTTTTTCCTACTTGTTTATTGCCATAAATTAACAAAGGTTTACGGTTATCGTCTCTTTTCCAACGTAGTAAATCATTCATTATTTTTCGTTCCATAAATCGTATCCTCCTAACAATTTTCTATAGTTAAAGTATAATATAACGAAAAATAATAGTCAAGAAAATGTCCATAAATTTAAAAAAGTGCCCTTTCTATGGACACTAGCTAATAAGGTTTTAAGATAGAATTACCTTGGGTTTTCCTAAACTTAATACTTTCTCCTTTGTTTCTTCTTTTGATATAGAAGACTCTATCTTTTCTTTGATACTTTCGGATACAACAGGATGCTTCCCAGGTAATCTAAAATACAAGTTACATAATAACTCATAATCCTCATCTTTTAATAAATTGGCATACTCAGAATCATCCTTAAGATGATCAATCAAATATAATGTATCAATGACCTCTTGATGTAATGAAGCTAAGTTTTCTTTAATTTCTTCTTTTTTCCTTAGATATAAAGCTTTGCTATCCATATTTTTACTTCCTTTCTCTTCTCTACTTTTACTATATCATAGATAGAAAAAAAGGACAAACAAAAAAGACCATAACTGCTAGTCTTGATAAGCACCTTGTTTATGAAACTCAAGTCGCAATTTATCGGCAACAGTAACTACAAATTCGGAATTCGTGGGTTTCGCTTTATCGATATCGACACTATGGCCGAAGATATCTTCCATTAATTGCCAATTACCACGATTCCAACTGACTTCAATGGCATGCCTTATTGCACGTTCAACTCTTGATACCGTCGTATCAAACTTCTTTGCAATGTCGGGATATAGTTCTTTCGTAATTCCTCCTACTATTTCAGGATGTTCATACAAAATGATAATACCTTCACGAATATACTGATATCCTTTGATATGTGATGGAACACCTAATTCATGTAGAATCTTTGTAATTGATATTTGCAAATTATTATGATAAATATCAATCGCTTTTCTACTGGTATTAGAAGGTCTTGTGCAATCCATGATTTTGCTTTCAAATTCCGTTAATTCAAAAGGCTTTAAAATAAAGTAACTAGCTCCTAGTTCGGATACTTTCCGAATCATATCTGGAGCATTATACGAAGTTAAAACAATCGTCTTTTTATCAATATTCTTCCTTCGCATATCTTCTAATACCGAAACACCATCTTTCTTAGGCATTACTAAGTCTAGTATTAAAATATCGTATTCCTCTTGATGTTCTTCAATCATCTTGATTCCCTCTTCGCCATTATTTGCCGATAATGCTAGCTCAATAGTAGCGTGATTTTTAAAGTACTCCTCGATCATTTTGATGAGTTCGACATTGTCGTCCACCATTAGTAGTCTTATTTTATCCATACCTTATTCCTTTCTTACTACCACGCAATTATCATTATACACGAAATAAGTACAAAAAGGAACAGCGATTATTAGCTAGTTTTGTCAACTTATGTCGAATACCATCGAATAAGGTCGAAGTCCTTTTAATTGACGTAAAGTAAGACCTTATTCTTTGGTTAAAACTTTTTCTTTTTCCTTATCTTTCCAGTAACTTCCCATCGTATTAAGGCTTTCTTTCTCAAATACACCTGCAAAATTAGATAACGCTGTTTCCCAAGAGCGAATAGAAGAAAGTCCATAAGCCTTTAAATGTTCTTTAAGATAAAGATTATTGGTATGATTAAGTAAAACATTTAAGAGATAAGTAGGATTATTTCGATTCTTTGCTTGTTTGTAAAAGTTTTGGAAAGATTCTATTTTTTCATCTCTATAAGTTTTATCACTTCTTGCAACATAGTTAAGATGAATTTTACCAAGCGCAATTTTAGCTAAATCTGTAAATGTTAATTCGTCTCGATTTAAGTCATAATAACCACCATCCTCTATATCAGGATGAAAACTAGGAGGCATATAAGGATATAATTCACTTATTTCACCAGGATAACCATTTCCTACTAAAGCCCACGAAAGAAGAGAGTTCCAACCATTATCACGGTAATCAAAATTAACACCCATTTGGATTCCTTGTTCAAGTAGTTCAATAACAGTGCCCTCATATAAGGACTCCGGTCGATTAAACATACATTGCAAGTAATTCATTCCAGCATCTTCCGTTAAAAGATGGCAAGAGACTAAGTCAAAAATAAAACTCGTTAAGGCTAGAATTTGATCATCTGTATAATGATCATAAAAGATAAGATGTGGTAAATAGAGTTCAGTCGAAGGAACTACTTTATTTAAAGTGGATTCATCAAAGTAATCCAAAAAGGTATCTTTATTAATATCCTCCACAGATGTAATAGAAGTATACATTCTTAAATGATTCCTCGTTAAAGGCTTCTTTTGCTCATTTAGAATACCAGGTGCACGCCCTATTGGATTCTCTTCTTTAGGCATATTCTTCCATATATCTTGAGCATTCATCAATATCATCCTTTCCTATTATTCTTTAACTAATACTTTTTCCTTATCTTTCCAATAACTACCCATCGTATTCAGTTTTGTTTTTTTGAACACACCAGAAAAATCTGCTAATTCTTTACTCCAACAAGAAATGTCATCAAAAGCATAAGGTTTTATATGACACCTAAGATAAAAATCGTTCATATGACCATACAAAACTTTTAACAAATAACTATTATTTCTATTTTTATAATTTTTATAGCGGTTTTGATAACGCCTTATTGTTTTATCTTTATCATAAACCTCACTTTTTGCATCATAGTTGAGATATATTTTTCCCAAAACAATACTAGCCAAATCCGTAAACATTAATTCATCTCGATTAAAATCATAATAACTACCACTCTTTATGTTGGGATGAAAACTAGGAGGCATATAAGGATAGATATCACTTATAGCGCCAGGATAACCATTTCCTACTAAAGCCCATTCTAGGATGGTGTTCCAATTTTCATCACGATGATCAAAGTTAGCACCTATTTCCATGCCTTGATCAAGTAACTTTTTAACCGTATCCTCACGTAATGCTTCTGGACGATTAAATATACATTGCAAGTAATTCATTCCCGTACCGGTTGTTAAAAGATGACAAGATACAAGTTCAAAGATAAAATTCGTAAGGGCTAAAATCTGTTCATCGGTGTAATATTCATAAAAGAGGATGTGCGGTAGATAGAGCGTTGTAGAAGGAATGACTTTATCTAAAGTAGATTCATCAAAGAAATCTAAAAAGGTGTCTTTATTGATATCTTCAACAGGGGTACTATTCACATACATTTTTAAATTATTTTTCGTTAAGGGCTTCTTTTGTTCACTTAGAATACTAGGTGCACGCCCCATTGGATTTTCTTCTTTAGGCATATTTTTCCATATGTCTTGAGCATTCATCAACATCATCCTTTCGTCTTTACTTTTTGTTTTTCTCTATTTTGATAATTCGTATTTAAGGTTTCTAGAAATCGGTCAAAATCGAGATCTAAGTTTTCTCCCTTTATACCCATTTCATTTGGTGTAGAAATATAAAGAGTTTTTTCTTTTTCAAAATCTGGGTGGTAATAGTCGAAGAACTGAACCGCTTCTTGATAGTTCATAGGATAGCCGTATCCATAATTCCATTCCCAATTTTTAACAGGCATTTTTTCCTTAGCCCGAAACAAAAGTCTCCGTAAAAAAGAGGGATGTACGAGTGGAAAATAAGCTTTCTTAATGTTTAACTTTTCTTGAATAGTTTTAATCGGAACCGTAATTAATATTTTTTCGTCACCGCAGGCACTAAATTCATATGTAAATAAATCGACTTTGTAACCCCGCGACTCCAAATAAGTAATCAAGTTTAACACAATTAAACCTCGGTTTTCGATTTGTTTCTCTGTTTGATAGCAAGAGTACGCCATGTTCATATAAATATGAATTGCTTTTTCTTCTTTCTCAGTCCTATAACAATGCATACTAGTAGGAATTCCTAATAAGTATCTTGGAACACTTGGAACATAGCCTACCACATTAAAGGAATCCACTTTCTTGTCACGATAACTCAATTTGTAATTTAATGATTGAAACTTTTTATAGAATTGTTCGAATCCTTTATTCATCGTGAACCTACATAACTTCCAGGCTTCTTCATAGGAAGAAGTTCCTGTAAAAGAAGCATCTCCCGTTAGGCTTTGTTCGTTTTCAAAAATAGGATTTAACTCAAAGTCATCTTTTACTGTTTCTAAGAAGTGATCTAAGTTTTTAAAGTTCATGATATAAACCATAGAATCTTCATAAGGAATCTTAGTAACATGAGAAAGCATTTTAAGCACCTCCTATTTAATAGCTGTATCCGTCATCACTATAAGTATAACTTCTACCACGACTACTTTGATTTTGTTCCCGATATTCGTCGTAAGAAATATTTCTTTTGTTTCTTAAGTGATAGATAAAATCTTTTTCGAACGCATCAAGGTTTCTATTTTCTAAGTCGTTTACAATCATACGTAAGTCGTCATCCGTCATACTTTGAATAATCGTCATATCGAAGATTTCGCCGTTCGTAAATACTCCACTCGAAAGCATTTTATCAGCATTAACAATATTACGGGTCGAAATAACGTGTCTTATTTTATTGGCTTGAACAGACTCTCTTACAGCCCAATAGAGAGGAAGTAATTTTTCATTGGAAACCAAGTTCGTCTCAAGATTCCGGTCATAGTCGATGAAAATCGGAACAAAACGGTTCAAACTTGCACCATCCAAAGCACTTCTTCCACAATAGATTTGATCGGATCCCGTTCCATAGGTGTTTGCAGCAGCAGCACAGTAGAAGTCTTTATGACATGGATAAAGTTTTCCATCCGGGAAAGCAAGGTATTGATTGTATCCCGTTCCAAGAGCAGCATTTATGGCTAGTAAAGCCGATGGATGAGAGTTATCTATTTCATCGATCATCATAAGTCCACCCTCGGTGAATGCTTTAAAGAATTGGGTCTCTTGGAATCTTCCGTTAGCATCGACAAAACCCATAACTTTGTGTTCCTCGGTTACATCGTTTACATACCGAAACTTTAGTCCTAAGGCTTCGGATGCTTGTTCCAACATAACATTCTTTCCACATCCTGCAGGACCTACTAACAAAGGATGTAAGTGTAAAGCTAAAACTTTAACTACTTGTTCAAAGTTTTTATGAACAATTTTTTTCTTAGTCGAACCATGAAGTACATTATTGATATAAATATTAACGTTTTTAAAAGGCGATTTTTCTCTTACTTTTTCAACAGCACGATCGACAACTGCATCCGTAAGTTCATCTTCTCTTGCGCTTAAGTGATCAAGCATGGTATTTAACTTTTCTTTTAAACCATTCGCTTCTTTGGTCTTATCTTGTAATAATTTTGTTAAATCCGCTCTTGTTTGATCCATCATTTTATCTCTTTGTGATTGAATCTCCATGAAAGTAGATTGAAAACTATTAATTCCTTCTTGAATAGATTTATTTATTTCACTCTTCTGTTCTTCAAATCTTTTTTCTTGTTCGTCTAATTTAACAAGCGTATCTTTAATTCTTTTTAAAGTTTCTTGCTCAATCAAATGAAGTTGTTCATCGGACAAGCCTTGTTTTTCACTAAAGAGTTTCTCAAGCGTCTGATAAGCACTTTCCAAAGTAGTGGCCTGTTCTTTTAACTTTTCTTCTTTCGAAACAAAATCTTTTACAAGCGAATCGATGGTCCGGTTTACTTCCTCTTTTTTCTTATAGAATTGATCCGAGTTCAAATGAACATTTTCTTCTACTTTATCAATCGTAACCAGTGCTTCAAGCAATGCTTTGCTGTAAGCATTAAACGGAAGAACTATACCTTTATAAGTTTCAGGAAGCTTACCATTCGAAATAACAATTTTTATATTTTCCCAGTGGAATGCATCCGGAGCAATCTCTTTTACCGAAGGAGGAATAACAACATAACGACAACTCTCCCAGTCGTAAAAAGCTTCCTTTCCAATCGATGTTATAGGATTACTCATGTTGTAGGGAATTTCACAAACGAGGCTTTCTTTACATTCGTCTATGGAATCCTTGAAGAAATCTCTTGAAAGTTCCATGGCAAATCACCTCTCTTACATATGGTATTTTATACTATATGTAAGAACTTGTCAACTATATTTTTTAAAAAATTTAACTTTTTTACAAAAAAAGAAAGACTATTCAGTCTCTCTAGTTTAACGATATTAATTAAATAGCTTTATAGATAGCAGTATATTGATTCATTACTACGCCATTATAGGTTATTTGAGATACTTTCCACTCAACAAATGTAAATCCTGGTTTTGCATTAGGAGCATACATCGTAAAACTGGTTTTGTCTCCTCTTCGACCAATAAATACATCTCCTGATAGTTTATTTGATCCTGATTGAGAGAATCCATCACACATATTTAAATCACAAGTGAATCGCGCAAACCAAACAACGCCATAACTGTATTTATCAATCAATCTAGTAAGTTCGGGATCATTAGCAGGAGTAGCATCAATAGGATGTTCCCTACTAGGAGTTTTAACACTAGCGCTCGCTTGACTCTTAGCTTGTGATAATACATTTGAACTTTCAATTTTTTCTTGTTCTGCTTTTAATCTTGCTTCAAGTCCAGCAGTAGACTCTCTTTCTTTTCTTTCTCTTGCTTCACGTTCTGCTTGTTCTTTAGCAGCTTGTTCCTCGGCTTCACGTGCAGCTCTTTTAGCAGCAACTTCTTCCTCAATAGCTTTTAATTGTTCTTCATAGGCTTTTCGATCGGCTTCTTCACCTTTTTTAGCCATTTCTAACATTCTTTCAAAACGTTCTTTTTCTGCTTGTTCCTTAGCAGCTTGTGCTTCTGCTTCTTTTAAGGCTTGTTCCTCGGCAACTTTTTTAGCTTCAGCTGCTTGTCTTTCTTGTTCTACTCTTCTTGCTTCTTCTTCAGCTTTACGCACTTCTTCGGCTCTACGAGCTTCCTCTTCAGCTTGTTTTCTAGCTTCCTCTGCCTTTTTAGCTTCTTCTGCAAGTCTTTGTGCTTCTTTTAATGCTGCTTCCTTTGCTTCCTGAGCTTTTCTTGCTTCCTCTTCTTTTCTTGCTTTTTCAGCTTCGGCAGCCTTTCTTTCTTGCTCTAATCTTCTTGCTTCTTCTTTGGCTTTTTGAGCCTTTGCTTCGGCATCTTTTTTAGCTTGCTCTAATTTCTTTGCTTCGTCTTCTACCTTTTTTACTTTAGCTTCGGCTGCTTTTTTTGCTGTTTCTGTCGTAGCACTCTTTACTTCTTGTTCTAAAACTTTTTTCTCTTCTTCTATTTTCTCAACAGCTTTTGTAGCTTCTTTTACTTCTTCGATAGCTGTTTGCTCTTCCATTACAGCCTTCTTTTCTTCTTCCTTTGCTACTTCAACTTGAGCTGCTACTTCCTTAACTTCTTGTTCCAAGGCTTCACTCTTCTCTACTTTGTTACGTGCATCTTCAAGTGCTTCCTTTATTTCAGAAGTTTCAATTCCTTGAACATCGTTAGCCATTTTTTCAAGCAGTTCTTTCTCTGTATAATTAAAAGCTTCCTTGCTGCTAACTTCATTCGAATACGTATTGTATCCATTACTAGCATTCATCGCTAAGGCATAAGTACCTGCTCCAGCAAGACCAGAAACTAAGAATATTCCGGTAACGGTTTTTAATGTTAATTTTTTCATAAAAATCTTCCCTTTCATTTATTACCGTTAGTATAGCTAAAAAAAAGACAAAAGTCAACTATAATAAGGCTTTTAGAAAAAATTACCAAACAAAAAGATACTTTTTAGTATCTTCTATTTAAAGTAAGCTCAACTACTTCTTTATAATTTGCTAAAAAGCGAGGTCCTACTTGGTCCATAAAAGACCGCACCGCATCTTGCGAAAAAACCGTAAAAGGTGCATCCGAAAGGCACTTACTATCTTCCACATAAGAAGCTGTTTTTTGAATAATGTCATATCCATTTTGATAATCCACTTCTTCAATTCCGGGATTTTTAAAGTAAGGCATATAGGACATCAAAGCATCTTTTTCAAAAGTCGTCTTATATTCTTTTAATACCCACTTATTTAATAAGGTGTATTCATGATAAATGCCATCTCTACTCCAAAACTCCTGGGGTGTATATATTTTTCCATTTTTTAATACTTTTATAAAGCGAACATCCTTTTTATATAAAGCAACATTCCCTTCTTCATCTAAATGAATAATCGTTTTAGGAAAAAATTCTTCATAAAATAGTTTATCTGTATATAAATGAAATAAATAACCTAAAACCGAAAAATCTTCTTTAAATAAAGGTTTATATTTTTGAATAAAAGTTTCTAAGACAGGTGTTTGAATACAAAGTCCCAAGTTTTCTTTACTTTTAAAATGAGTATAAAACTTTTCTTCTTGTGCATTCAAACTTTCTGCTTTAAAATCTCTTGAGTCTGGAATTAAATTACCTAATAAGAAAGCATTCTTCTCTTCTTCTTTTAAAGAATAAGAGTAAGTATCTTCTAAAAGGCGCAAAAATTCTTTCCCTATGACATGGTGCATAATAAACGAAGCCATAAAAACCTACCTTTTCGTCTTTCCTAAATAAGAAGAACAAACCACCATGAAAAGAACGATAGCTAAGACAATTCCACCCCATAAAAGGGGATCATCATAATGACTATTAAACCAAAATTGAAGTTCATTCCATTTCCCGTTCACTTGTTCCATGAAATCTAAAAGCATCATAATTATCGCATCCTTTCCATTAATGAAAGAAACCTAGGTCCATCAAGACTAGCTCCTCCCACTAGATAACCATCCATATTGGGTATCATTTCTAAAGTATCTATGTTATCTATATTAACGCTTCCCCCATATAACACTTTTATAGGGACTTGGTAAAGGGAATAAACTTTTTCTTTAATATAGTGAATTCGATTTTCAATCTCTTGATTGCTAGGAAGTACGCCTGTTCCAATCGCCCACATAGGTTCATAGGCAATAACGATGGAAGCGATTTCCTCTTTTGAAAAAGAGGAAAGGATAGCAAGTTCTCTATCGAGTACTTCTTCGACTTTTCCTTGTTCTTTTTCTTCACTTGATTCACCTATACAAAGAATAGGAATAATTCCTTCTTCCAGTAAGTTCTCTATCTTTTTTTGAATCATATCCGCATCTTCTTGCAGTTTTACTCTTCTTTCAGAGTGCCCTACAATGGTATAGGAAACGCCCATTGATTTTAATTGTTTCGCACTTACATCTCCCGTTAGACTTCCTTCTTTTAAAGAACTTACATCTTGACTACCTAATGGAAGAGATGAAAAGTAGGGAAGATACAAATTCGAAGGACAAAAGACAAATTCAATCGTATTAGAAGAAAAATCTTTAACGGAATTAACATAAGCAAGTACTTCTTCTTTTGTTAAATTCATTTTATGATTAGCAACGACTAATTTCATTTCATACGCCTCCTAATCTTTTTCCACATTTTTTGAAGAAAGTTCTTATTTTTATCGTTTTGAACAATGGCTCTTTCATAAACTCTTAATACTTGAGAGGCAAAGTTTTGAGCACTAAATGAATCTGCTTTAATGCGTGCTTGATTGGAAATTCTCTTCCATTCTTCCTTATCGTTATAAAGGGCTAATATCTTTTTAATCGCTTCTTTTTGGGTTCTAAAGAATTTTCCATCCAAGTCATCAACCACCACTAAATGAAAACTTTCATCATCGATACAAACAGCAGGAAGGCCTGCAGCCATGGCTTCGATCACCGTTAATCCTTGCGTCTCTGTTTTGGAAGCCGTGATAAAGTAATTCGCTACTTGATAATATTTAGGAATCTCTTCCCATGGGACTTTTCCTGTAAAAATAATGTTTTTATCCGTTCCATTATCAATGGATAACTGTTCATACTTTTCTTTATCGGGACCATCGCCTACAATTAAAAGTTTCATAAACGGATAATCCTTAATGAGTTCTTTCATCATATTTAAAAGGAACTCTACATTTTTCTCTTCCGCAAGACGTCCTACAAAAATACCCACATAGTCATTCTGAGCAAATCCATAGTTTTTACGAAGCGGTACCACATCCTTGAACGGAATATTTTCTTTATAAAAACGTTCTACCTCTATACCCGTTGGAATGATGTGAATATTTCTAGTTACATTGTATTTTTCTTTAAACAAATCGTACGCTTTTTTAGTAGGTACAATCAGTTCGGTAATCGTTTTATCACAGTAGAAAAGGGTCAAATATTCAACTAATTTCTTACTTGATTTTTTAAAGTGTCCTTTCGTGATGTAATGCACATAATCTTCATACATCGTGTGATACGTATGCACAATGGGAATATCGTATTGTCTAGCAAAGATACGTGCAAAAGTTCCAATTGCAAACTCCGTTTGAGAGTGGATGACATCTAGGTTCCAACTTTTAACTTTATTAATCGCTTGAATCGGGTAAATGGACGTAAGACGAGAGTCGTAAATACCTGTTTTAACGCCTGGGATTCTAAGAATATGTTCCTTTTCATCGTATTCATAATGAAAACTTTCTAGGTTCGCGGTTACTACATAGACCTCATGTCCCATTTTTTCAAGCGCTTGTTTAAGCATGACCTCTGAAGTCACTAACCCACTGATGTACGGCGTATATGTTTCTGTAAAGATACCAATTCGCATTAAGCTTCCTCCTCCTTTCGGAAAGATAAAGCAATACCTCCTACAATCATCAATAAGTAGTAGTAAATAAACCGCCACAAAAGAAGACCTGCCGATAAAACGCCTCCACTTA
>CANRHM010000031.1 GCA_947630415.1 uncultured Bacilli bacterium
TTACCAAAATGATCAATGAAATGAAGTAGTAAAAATTACTTCTTTTTTTTGTTCTATTTTGCTATAATGATACTAGGTGAAAAGAATGAATAAATTAGCACGAAATTTAACCATATGGGGATTGGTTCTCATTATTTTTGGAGTTTGTTTCTTATATCGCGAAGAAATTATTGCCTTTTATATGAAGACGTTTGTAAAAGCCGATACGGTGGCCGTGATTAACGAAGATCAAAAAAACGAATATTACTTAAATTACAAGTATGCCTTTATTGAAAACACCAATAATTTTACTCCTCAAAATAGAGACGATATCATTAAGATTTATTATACCGTTTTAAATGCAGGGCTAACGGACTTTACATTCTATTGTCCTGAGGAATACGAGAACTGCATAAACGATGTCAAAGATATTTCCGATGATCAACCATTACTATCGCATATCAATAATTTTGTCCATGCTTATAATGGCTTTAAAAACATTGAAACCTCTTACGATGTATTAGGTAAAGTAAATATTCATATCACGCATACCTACTCGGATCAAAAAATAAAAGAAATCAATCAAAAAGTAGAAACGATTGAACAACAAATCTATACGGACGATATGAGTATAGAAGATAAAATCAAAGCCGTACACGACTACATCATCAACAATAGCAAATACGATAGTGCAAGAGCAGAAGATAAAATTGCGGAATACGATTCCGATACGGCCTACGGAAATCTAATTCAAGGCTATGGTATTTGTGGAGGTTATACCGACAGTATGAAAATCTTCTTAGATCGTCTAAATATTCCAAACTATAAAATATCGAGTGAAAATCATGTATGGAATCTCGTTTATCTAAATGATGGATGGTACCACTTAGATCTTACTTGGGATGACCCTGTTGAGAAAAGTGGTAAAGACATTTTGGAATATAACTTTTTCTTAATCACCACCAGTGAACTAGAAGATTTGAAAACGAATCAACATACTTTCGATAAAACGATATATCAAGAAGCAATCTAAAAGGAGTATTAATCTACTCCTTTTTCTATGTACTTTATACAGGTATCAATCGTCTTTTGAAAATCTTCATAATTACTTTCAAACCAGGTAACCGGTAATTGATGGCGAAAAAAAGTGTATTGTCTTTTAGCATAATGTCTTGAATTCTTTTTAATTTGATCAATCGCATCTTCCAGTGTTATTTCTTGGTCAAAGTAAGCATAAAGTTCTTTATAACCAATTCCAGTCATTAAAGCTTTGCTATGAATTTTTTGATCATAAAATGGTTTTACTTCCTCTAATAATCCCTCTTTCATCATCAAATCAACACGTTCATCTATTTTTTGATAAAGACATTCTCGATCCGTAGTAAGTCCAATACAAATGAAGTCATAAAGCGGAAGATCTTTTTTTTGATGATGGAAACTATGATTTTGAATTTTGGTATAGGCCCGTTCTAATCTTCTTCGGTTGTTTAAGTCCACCACTTGATTCCCTAGATGTTCTACAACATAAGCTTTTAGTTCTTCATCTGATAAATCACAAATCACTTTTTCTTCTTCTTGGAATTCATAATCGTAAAGGGCTGCTTTAATATAAAGCCCTGTCCCTCCCACTAGAATAGGAACATGTCCCCTACTACGTATTTCTTCTATTTTTTTTCTTGCATCTTTCTGATAATCATAAACGGTATACATCTCATCTACCTTGACGATATCAAATAAATGATGCGGAATTCCTTCTTTTTCAACTTCTTTAATCTTGGCCGTTCCAATATCAAGTTCTTTATAAAACTGCATACTATCGGCATTGATGATCTCACCATGAAAATGTTTTGCTAAGGCAACACTTAATTTGGTCTTTCCTACCGCGGTAGGTCCTACAACGACAATAATGGGTAACATAATGTCCTCCTAACTGATATATAAATCTTGTCCTTTCGGAAGGGAATATTGTTGTTCATAACAAATCAAGACCATTTTCTTTTGTTTCGGATAATCTACTTCTTGAATAAGTGGATACTCTTCTAAACTAAACTGATGATAGAAAGCAAGATTTTCTTCTAGTGTACGGTATTTATTTACTTGATGCAGAAAATAAGGATCTCTTGTATCTCCATAGACACCACCAAAAAAGAAGAAAGCACCACTTCCCTTAGCAAGTTCTAAAAGGCTTCTATTTAAATAAGGATAATTCCCTGCCGCCAAATAGACACGAGGAGTAGGAAGTAAACAATAAGGTGTATGCCTTTCTATAATACGTTCATAAGATTTAGGGGTATAAAAGTGTAATTGGTTGGTACTTTTGTAATTCGTACAATGAGAGGTAATCGTAATATTAGGATCAAGTGCAAACTCTAACGTATCGTTTTGAATTTTAGAACCCATGACCGCTTCATACGCGAAATAAATTTTTTCAGCTTGCTCTTTTAATTCGTCACTAAACTGTTGAATGGTATCATTTTCTTTCAGAAAAGAAGGCGTTTTTTTCCTTAATTTCATTGCTTTTTGATATTCGGTTTGTAAATTAAATTTTATGTTCATAAGATCTCCTTACATCGCGCGTTTAAATAGGCGTTCTAATTCGTATTTTGAAAAAGTAATAATGGTAGGTCGTCCATGGGGACAAGTAAATGGATTTTTACAAGCTCTAAGACGGGATAAGAGAGTACGCATTTCATCGATCGTAATAAAGTCATTGGCTTTGATAGAAGCTTTACAAGCCACCGTGGCGGCAATTAAATGAAAGAAACGTTCACTATTAAAGTCTTCTTTTTCAACGATGATTTCGATGATTTTATGAATGGCATCCTCTTCTCTTGCCCTTTGTAGCCATAACGGAACCGTTCGAATGATAATGGTATTAGAACCAAACTCTTCAAACCCAAAACCTAAGTTTTCAAATACGTTAAAGTTCTCTTTAAAAATAAGATATTCATTATTCGGAAGTTCTACCGAAACAGGAACCAATAAATCCATTTTTTCTTTTTTAGGCGAACTCATTTCTTTTAAATAATATTCGTAATTGATTCGTTCATTGGCGGCATGTTGATCGATTAAAAACATACCATCTTCGTTTTCTGCAACAATATACGTTCCATGCACAAGTCCTACAGGATACATCTCTTTGATACGGGGTTCTTCTTCCATGGAAGGTTTTTCTTCATCCTCTTCCTCTAATTTATCAACGACTTCATCTTCTTCACGAACTTCTAGGTTCAAAGTCATTTTTTCGAAATGTTCGTATTCTTGATCTTTCTCTTCTCTATTAAATTCATCTAAGGAAGTGGTACTATAATGATTACTGATTTTCGTTTCATTTCCTTCCACCACGGTAGAAGTGGAAGCATCTGGAATAAGGGTTAGTTTTTCTAATTTATCTTTAATTAACGACGCAATTAACTCTTTTAGAGAATCCATCTTCGAAAACTTAATATCCATTTTGGTGGGATGGACATTCACATCGATTAGAATGGGATCTGCTTCAATACTTAAAACCACAATCGGATATTTATCAGGTGGCATATAGGTATGATAACAATCGGTTATAAAACGATTTAGTTCATTATTACGAATGTACCTGCCATTGACTAAAACCGTGATGGCGTTACGATTACTTTTCATAAGTTCAGGATACGAAATAAAACCACTTACATGATAGTCATCATTTTCCCCTTCTACTTCGACCATTTTCTTGGTGACAGATAAACCATATATATCGTTAATGACTTTTAAGAGACGGTTCGTGCCATCGGTATTAAGTAAGACTTTACCATTATTTTTTAAGACAAACTTGATATTGGGGTACGATAAAGCCATTTTATTGACATAGTCCGTAATATGGGCAAGTTCCGTATATAAATTCTTTAAATATTTAAGTCTTACCGGCGTATTATAAAATAAATCTTTGACGGTAATATCGGTTCCTTTTCGTAGATCGCAAGACGAAACTTCTTTTTCTTTACCTCCATCCATTTCGACTAAAGTACCCTCTTCTCCATCACTGGTCTTTAAGGTAAGATGCGATACCGCGGCAATGGAAGGAAGGGCTTCTCCACGGAAGCCTAGAGAATGAATATGAAATAGTTCCTCAATCGATTTTAATTTAGAAGTCGCATGGCGCTTAAACGCAAGGACGGCATCTTCCTTATTCATTCCAATTCCATTATCGATGACTCTAATTTCTTTTACACCGGCATCCACAAGTTCAATTTTAATTTCACTACTTTTAGCATCGATCGCGTTTTCAACTAATTCCTTAACCACGTTCATGGTTCGCTCAACGACTTCTCCTGCTGCTATTTTATTGGCAAGATCTTCATCCATCACTTGAATGGTATGCATAAAAATCCCTACTTCCTTTACTTCTTTTTTAATCTTTATCCCTACTTTTTTTAACTAAGGTTTTATTCTTTTTATCTTCTCTAATATGATTAATGAGATCCACAATATCTTGATACGAATATTCTTGTTTTAATACTTCATACGTAATTAAATAATCATCTAAACTCTCTAGACTAGGACCTTTTTCGATCGTTAATTCCCCTCTATAGATAACGACACCACTTTCTACTTCAGTAAGTTTAAAACTACGTGGATACTCATCGTATAGTTCTTTCTTTACAATGTAATAATGTTCTATCTCTTTTAAATCGGTCATAGACATAAGACGATACCGATCCACTAATTCATTATAATAAAGAGTACCGGTTACTTTTGGAGAAACTAAATTGTTGTTATTACTGGTTTTATTTATTTCTTCGTAATTAAAACCCATTCCTCTTGCCTTCATACTTCCTCCTATAATTCTTGTAAATACTTATGAAGCGACTCTGCAACTTCTTTTCCTACGACTTTTGCTAACTCATCAACACTTGCTTCTCTCATCTTTTTGAGTGAACGAAATTTTCTAAGCAAATCTTTTCGTCTTACTTCACCAATGCCAGGGACCATATCAAGTAAACTTGCAAGACTTCCTTTTTGTCTTAAAGTACGATGATAGGTAATCGCATAACGGTGTACTTCTTCTTGAATCTTTGATAAGAAAACAAATAAGTTACTTTTAGGGTCACACGGTAGCACTTCGCCTTTTTCGTTTAATAAAATATTGGTCCTGTGGTGTTCATCTTTTTTAAGACCCAATATCGGAATATTTAGATGCAAACTATCGATGATCTCTTTACAGACAGCTACTTGATTTTCGCCACCATCCATGATGATTAGATCGGGTTTTACAAGGTTTTCCATCAATACTTTGAAGTATCTTCGGTAAAGAACTTCTCTCATCGCCCCTAAGTCATCTTTTACATCGACCGATATCTTATATTTCCGATATTCATTTTTAAGGGGTAGAAAGTCTTCAAAGACGACCATCCCACCCACATAGAAAGTTCCAAACAAATGGGAGTTATCAAAGGCTTCCATCCTGGAAACTTTTTCCAAATGTAAAAGTGCTTTTAATTCCTCCAAAGCTTTTAGTCTTGCTTCGTCGTTTTGTTTTAGTAAGTCTTCCTTTTCTTCTAAGGCAACTTTGGCATTATCTTGAGCCATCGCAATTAATTTGTTAATATCGCCTCTTGAAGGACTATTTACCTTAACTCCTAGATATTCTGCTAATAAACTGAAATCCAAGGTGGAAGGTACCACAATTTCTTTTGGAAGCATACTATTTTTCTCATAGAATTTAATAATATATTCCATCACTTCATCCTCTGGATTACCTAAGGTAGCTATGATATCACTATGTCGTCCAAATAGCAATCCTTCACGAATAAAAAAGCACTGTACCGATAAGAAATTTTTATCGTTGTAATAGGCAAATAAATCAAAGTTATAATTATGATTCAAGTCAATCTTTTGATGACGTAAAGTAATTTCAATATCTTGAAGCATGTTCTTAAGTTCAAGGGCTTTCTCATAATTCATGGCCTTACTTGCTTTATCCATATCCTCTTTAATGCGTTTGGTTAATAGGGAACTATCCCCTTTTAAAAAGGTGGTAATTTCATCAACCATCGTATTTACTTCTTCTTTATTAACCTCTTTTTTACAGTAACCAAGGCACTCTCCTAAATGATAATAAAGACACACGTCTTTTTTTAAGCGATCACATTTTCGTAGAGGATACATTCTTCCTAACATTTCAACCGTTTTTCTAGCACTGGTCACATTGGGATAAGGTCCAAAAAGTCTACTTTTATGCTTTTTACGATTGACGTTTCGAACGACTCTTAACCTAGGATAATTTTCATTGGTAAGTTCAATATAGGGATAACTTTTATCGTCTTTTAATAAGATATTGTATTTGGGATTGTATTTTTTGATTAAGGTGATTTCAAGAATTAGGGACTCTAATTCGGAAGAGGTAACAATATATTCGAAGGTAGCTATATCGTTTACTAACATGGCGGTCTTGCCTGTAACGGTTCCTGTGAAATAGCTTTTTAAACGATTTTTTAAGTTTTTGGCTTTTCCTACATAAATGATGATGCCATCTTTGTTTTTCATTTGATAACTACCTGGTTTATTAGGCACTAACATTAGTTTTTCTTTAATATGTTGCCTGGTCTCTTCACTCATCTTTACACCTCCCATCAAAACTATTACTATTATAGCAAATAATAGAAAAAAACGATATTCCTTTTTTAAATATCATCCTTAAGTTTATTTTAAGTTTTAAACGTTTGACAAGAAAACGCTCTCTTAATATAATTTAGTTAGAAAAGAGGGTGCTTTATGAAGAGTGTTTTAGAAAAATCCATTAGTGAAATCGAAGAGAAAAAATCACGTTTTATTGGTCTTCTTTGTAGAGTAAGTTCTAAAGATGAAGTAAAAGCATTCCTTATGGAATGTAAAAAAGAATATCCTAAAGCAACCCATTATTGTTATGCTTACATCATTGAGCAAGAAGAGTTTTGTAGTGATGATAAAGAGCCCTCTAAAACAGCAGGATTTCCTATCTTAAACGTATTAAAGCAAAAAGACCTACACGAGGTCTGTGGAGTAGTTGTTCGTTACTTTGGAGGTATCAAATTAGGAACCGGTGGCCTAGTAAGAGCTTACACCAAAGCAATTCAAGAAGCGGTGCAAAAGGCAAAGATAGTAGATCTTGAAAAAGGTTATATTGTACGTCTTCATTTTTCATACGAAGAACAAAACAAAATCGATTATTTGTTAAAAGGAAAAGAAATCACTTCTAAAAAATTTGATACCACTATTACGTATGAACTAAAAGTAAGTATCGAAGAAGAAACCCTATTCAAGGAAAAAGGAGTTAATCACGAGATCATATCCTCTTGTTGGATCACAAAAAAAGAATGAATTATTTCATCCATTCTTCAAGAGCTTCTTTTGGTACAAAACCAATTTGTTTTTTTACTTGTTCCCCATTTTCAAATAGAATTACAGTAGGAATTGACATAATACCATACTCTCTAGCAAGATCTTCATGCTGATCTACATTTACTTTAACGAATTTAATAGATTCGTTTTCTTTTGCCAATTCTTCAATGATGGGAGCAAGCATTTTACAAGGACCACACCAATCGGCATAAAAGTCCACTAGTATTTTGCCCTCTTTAATGACTTCATTAAAGTCTTCTTTTTCTAAATGAATTAACATATTTTTCTCTCCTATCGATAATTATTTAATAACGAATCAATTCCAGTAATTGAAAGTTTTCCATTTTGAACCAACTCCTCAATATCACTTACTTCCACAATGTGATATTTAAGAAGAATATCCACGGTTTCTAAGTTAAAACGATTCTTATCTTCACTTTGTTCATATTGTTTCGATAACTCATAGATATCGTGAAAAGCCTGATTAAAGTCCCCAACAATATTGGATAAAACCGGTGTACTTTCTAGAATCTTAGGAGTTAACTTCGACTCTTTGACAATACTAATGTTAAATGAGGGTTGATTTAAAAAGAACAAAGCTACAAAAACAATGACAAAACCTTCAATAAAACCGGCAATAGCACCTAAGATTTTAGAAGGTATTCCTAAAATAATCGTGAATTTTAGGATTTTTTCAATGACTCCTGTAACACTCATTATAACTCTTAAAAGTGCATATAGAATCGATGTAACAATTAAAAAAGCAATCAATTGGTAGAGCACAATATTGAGTGATGTAAGTCCTAAAAAGGCGCCTCCAAAATTAAAAAATGGTAAATGGGCACATAAGAAATTAGCAAGTGGATTTTTAAGATAGAACGATAAGATTAAAACGATAATGGTTCCAATGGTCGTTACTACTTCTTCTAAAACGCCACGTTTAAAACCAATCACCCCAAACATTAAAATCATTAAAATAATGACCGCATCAATAATATTCATATACTTCCCTTCCTTTATATTACTATTATAACCGAAGTATGTAAAATTTACCATTAAAACCTGCAAACTTTTAGGATTTTTCATAAAATCTCTTTAAAAGTCCCCTCTTCTTTCGTTATAATAGAAAGAGAGGTAGATAAAAATGAATATTGTCATTAAAGTAAGCGATGCCACAAAGGAAAAAATGATCGAATACTATAAAGATAAATTAAGGGATAAACAAATTCCTTATACGGTTTTCCAAGCAGAAGATGAAGATACGGTGATTACGATGTACACTTCGGGTAAAGTGATGTTTCAGGGAACCAGTGCCGATGTAGATGCCAATATGTGGAAAGCCATGGATGGACAAAGTGCCACCGAAGAGGAAGTGGATCAAACCGACTACTATAACTGTTCATCCGTAGGAAGTGATGAAGTGGGAACGGGAGACTATTTTGGTCCTATTGTCGTTAGTAGTGCCTATGTTCAAAAAGAAGATGTCTCTTACCTTACCGAACTGGGTATTAAAGATTCCAAAAAACTAACCGATGAAAAAATATTACAACTTGCTCCCCTCATTGCTAAAAGAATTAAATATCGAAGTGTTATTTTATCCAATAAAGAATACAATGAACGTTATGGCAAAGACTTCAATATGAACAAAATCAAAGCCATTCTTCATAACAAAATGCTTTATCAATTGATTAGTGAAGAAAAGCCAACTTACGACTACATCATTGTCGATGAGTTTGCGAAAGAACATAAATACTATGAATATATCCAAGATAGTGCAACCATTCAAAGAGGAATTACTTTCATGACAAAAGCAGAAGATAAAAACCTAGCAGTTGCTTGTGCTAGTATCCTATCCCGTTACTTTTTCATAAAAGCCTTTGATAAACTATGTGATGACGTACAATTGCCTCTACCTAAAGGAGCAGGCCCAGCCTGTGATGAGATTGGAAAAGAGTTAGTTGAAAAATATGGCAAAGAAAAATTAAACGAAGTTGCCAAACTCAATTTTTTAAATACGGGAAGAATCTTAAGAACGTTAATCATATAAAAAGAATCTTTTACTCAAGATTCTTTTTTAGTTCCTTTAAAACACTTAAAAATTCATTGGTTTTTCGTATTTCATCGTCTAAAGAAGCATTTTCATTTGCATACGTTTCCACCGTATTGATATTTTCTTGCCGATTCGTTTCTTCTTTAGGTTTTTCAATGCCATAGATTGGAGAAATAAAAGGACTACTCTTAAACTTAGATGGAGCCTTATTTAGTAAAACTTCTTTTTCTTTTGGTATAACAAATTCATTAAGTGTTGCTTTCTTTACATCCGTTTTTTCAACCTTTTCTTTATTCTCTACTGGTTGCTTAGCATTTACTTCTATCGTATTTGCATTTCCTGATGTAAAACGTTCTTTTAATTCTTCTATGTTAATCGGTTCATTCCCTTCATCTTGGTACTGTACTTCTTCGTTTTTATCATAGAGTTCCTGACTTTTTTTCATAAGTTCATGAATACTAATAATGGCATTTTCCTCTTGTTCTAACTCGAAATTAGTAAGTTTAATTTTATCGTCATCGTCTTCTTTTTCTTCTAATTCCTTGGTAATACGTTGTAACTCCATTTGTGCTTCTGTCTTGATTTCTTCAGGCGTCTCAACCACATACTTGATTTCTTTTTCTTGAGGAACCTCCTCGATGGGCTCTACTAAAGGGATTTCTTTTGGCTCTTCTTTTACTTCTTCTATCCCTTTCGTTTTGGAAGCAATAATTTTATTATTTTTTTTCTTTTCTTTTCGATCAACAATAAAAAGTATTAAAATTAAAACAAGTACGATAGCAATCAAACTATAGATTATATATATATGACTATTAACGGTATCATTCATAAATGGAAACATGTACTACTTCACCTCGACAACAACAATTATTAATCCTAACAAATACTATTTTAGCATGATTAAATAGGTTTGATAATACCCTAATTCATTTTTTTAAAGACACTTTACAATCGTTTGTTTTTATTGTAAAAATCTTTCTTTTATTTTTTTGTTTTCCATAAAAAAACTACTTCCTACAAAAGAAAATAGTTTAACAACGAACAATGTTTTTAAGACGTTTAATCACTTTCTTTTCGATTCTGGAAATATAGGATTGACTAATACCTAAAAGATCAGCTACATCTTTTTGGGTCATTTCTTCTTTTCCGCCTAAGCCATAACGCAACTTGATGATTTCTTGATCTCGGGCATCGAGTTTATTAATTTCTTGCATCAATAGATTACGCTCCGTCTCTTCTTCTAAGCCACGAGTTACTATATCAGCATCGGTTCCCAAAATATCTTCTAGATGAAGTTCATTGCCATCGGGATCAAAACTTAAGGATTCATCAAAACTAACCTCGGTACGTACTTTTTTATTTTTCCGTAAATACATCAAAATTTCGTTATCGATACATCTAGAAGCATAAGTCGCTAGTTTTATATTTTTATCCATTTGATACGTTTTAATTCCTTTAATAAGTCCAATGGTACCAATACTCACCAAGTCCTCTAAATCTACTTTGGTGTTATCGTACTTTTTAGCTAGAAAAACGACTAGTCTTAAATTGTGTTCAATCAGTTTATCCCTTGCAAAAAGATCCCCATCACAAGCCATGGTGAGGTAATATTCTTCCTCCTCTTTTGATAATGGCTCTGGCAAAACATCAGTTGCCCCCACATAAAATAAGGCACTACACCTTTGATATAACGTTCCTACTAATAACCATAACGTAATCATACCATCCCTCCTCTAGTTCATCCTATGATTGATTCGTTATTTTTAGTATAAGCATATCAAAACTTTTATTTTGTCGAAACAAGGAACTATTTCATAAAATCAGGATGAAGTATAGCCTCCGCATCTTCTAAATGAAAAGAAACTGGACTCTTGGCTATCAACACATTATAAATTGTTTTTTCATCGTCAATTATAATTTTTTCTACCTTCCTACATTTTAAGATTCCCTTCCCACTTACGGTCTCATAAGGAACCATAATGGCTTCTTCATAAGGGATCTCTAACAAAGTGGATGAAACAAGAATAACGGGTCTATGATGATAAGGGTCATAGAGTCTATTTCCGGTATCCAAATACGCTTTAAGGGAAAGGGGCTTTTCTTTGGTTAGATATACCTTTAGAAAGTGTGTTACCTTTTGTTCGAAAGGAAGCAGTTTTAACTCTTTACAATAAAGATAAAGAAGAATGGGCCCTACAATCAATAAAAGAAGCATATTGATACTTAAACCTTGATAAAAGAAAATAAGTCCTTCTTTTTTATAACTAAATTGAATATTTAAAACATAAAGAAGACCACCTAACAAAATACTTACCAAATAGAGATAAAGAAAATTTTTTAAGAAATAGGCTTTGTTTTTAAAACCAAAAGCAATTAGTATCATCAAAACACTTATACCTATTTTAAAAAGAAATAAAGTGATGGAGTTCATCGGAAGAAAAAGCGTGATAATACTAAGACTTCCCAATAAAGCTGCAAAAAACAGCCTTTTTATTTTGGCTCTTCTTTTTAAAAGATAGGAAGTCATTAACAATAGAAGAAAATCAAAAGCAAAGTTTAAAAAAAAGACCAAGTCCAGATAAATCTTCATATCCTTCACCTACTCCTATTCTATAAAATAGAAAAAGTGTTTTTTGTCAAAAAAAGAAACCCTTTATGGATTTCGTTCTTTTACTTTTCTTCTGTTTCACTAACAGCTACAACTTCTTTTCCTTTGTAGTAACCACACTTTGCACAAACTCTATGAGGACGAATGGCTTCACCACAGTTTGGACATTTTACGGTTCCGTTAGCCGTTAATGCGTTGTGTGCTCTTCTCATTCTCTTTCTCGTTTTTGATACACGATGGAATGGTACAGCAAATAATTGAATGTTTAATTTTAGCATATTCTCACTCCTTCCCAAATTTACTCAAGAGATCATTAAAAGGATTTTGTTCTTGTTTTAATTCATCCTCGCTTAATAATTTCCAGCCAGTCCCTTGAAATTCACTAAAATCTTCCACCTCAGTAAACTTTAGTGGAATCTCTAAAACAATATTCTGCCATAAAAGCGCTTGAAAATCAAGAGTATTTTGATTACTTTCTAAAGTTTCTAATGGTTCTTTCGCTAATTCAAAAGAAAATGGATAGACGACTTCTTTTAAACTAATGGCATCTTGTAAGGTCATGGTACCACTTGCTTTGATATCAATCACGTTTTCATCTTCCGCATTTTTATAAATCTTTCCTACCACTTTGATAGGCGATAAATCTAAGATTTCACTATTTTGATAAACTTCGTTTGGAAGTGTTACCTCTTGATCGATATTCATTTC
>CANRHM010000032.1 GCA_947630415.1 uncultured Bacilli bacterium
TTCATAAGTATTAACTTTAGTTTTCTTTCCAAATGGTACATTAAATTCATTCTTACTGTTAACTCTATATAAGCCATTAAAGCAAGCTTTATTTAGATAAATAGTACGAGCTGCTCTTTTGTAATCTGCTAATTTGTTAAATTTTCTTTTATCTCTATCTAAATTTCTAATTTTATAATAATATTCCTCTGAATGTTCAGTTTCATGGTGATTTAATTCTCTACACATTGCTTCAAACTTTTTTTCATCTTTAATACATTCATATACATTCATAAGTTCTACATTAAAATCATTAATAACTGCTTTTTTAGGTGATAATTCAAATAATAATGCTCCTCCACCTACAAATGGTTCATAATAAGTATTAAATTCATCTGGAATATATTGTTTTAATTTATCAATTATCTGTCTTTTGCCACCAGCCCATTTTACAAATGGTTTTCCTTTAATCATAATTAACCCAACCTCATTTCTGAATAATACTATGTTTCATAAAATAAAATGGACTAGCAAATAGTCCACTAAATTAAATTAATGATTGGAACTGCTATGTAAATAATCATAAATATTATAGATATAATTCTTTCATATATTGAGAGAGATGTTAAAACAGATATTCTTTTCCATTCTTCTTTAAATAAATAGCCAAAATCTTCTTCAAATTCATTGATAATATCAAATTTAATTTTGTTCCTTTTACAATAATTTAAAATGGATAGAAACCATATTACACAAATTACTATGCCTATCATTGTTCCAATAATTATATTGGATAATTCTTTAATAGTTAAAATATATGATAAAAATGCTAAATTTATTGTTAAATATATATTATTTTGTGTAATCCGTTTATCACTATTTTTTTCTGCTGAATCAATCATAATTTTATACTGTTCAAATTTTATGTCCTCTTTTTTCATATTCTATCCAACCAATTTTTAATATTCTCCCAACTCCATTTCACAATTGTTACATCATCTAGTTCTTCTGGTAAATTAAAGTTTGTATCATTATTATGTCCCCATATTCCTCTACAAGGTACAAACTCTTCTTTTGCACAATTAATTTCCCATAATTGACCACTTGCTTTTTTTGTATTTTGAGTTACTATAGCAATTAATCCATCACAACTTTTAATTTTCGTTCTACATTTTGTTTTCCATTCAGAATCCCAAGGCTCTTTTACAGACATATCCACAAATTCAAATGGACTATTATCATTTCTTGCTTGTCCAACTAGAAAATCTCTTAAATTACTATCTTCTACTGCAAAACTAATAAAAATTCTTTTTTTCATATTATCAATCCTTTCTCACTACTTAAAAGTTCACACTAACCCTGTTTACATTATACCACATAAAAAGACATTTTTCTTCAAAATGTCTTAATTTTCATCAATATTTTAAATATATTACTCATTATTCCCCATAAAAATTCTATCCCCGCTTTGTACCATATAAGTAATATAATCCACGGGATTACTAGTTGGAATCTTTAAAACCTGACCTATCGTTAAGGTATTAGAAGTTAGATTGTTTACTTGTTTGATAGAATCCACCGTAGTGTTGTACCTTCTAGCAATGGCATATAAGGTGTCTCCACTTTGAACCACATAATCAAATGTATTTTCAAGGCTCTTCGTAGGAAGGGTTAAGACTTGACCTATCCCTAGCGTATTACTCGTTAAATTGTTAAGCCGCTTAATCTCATCCACCGTGGTATTATAACGTCTTGCAATCGCATACAAGGTATCCCCACTTTGTACTGTGTATGAAATATAACCTTCGTTTTCGATTGTTGGTATTTTTAAAATTTGACCAATCTGTAAGGTATCACTCGTTAAATTATTGAGACTTTTAATGGCATCGACCGTCGTATTAAAACGTCTTGCGATTTGATATAAGGTATCGCCTCGTTGTACAGTATAAGTAAGATTATTGTCACTTGGAGGAGTGGACGGAACATCTTCTGGAAGAGCGCAAGGATTTAAGTTTCCATAAAGTGAATTAAGAACATTCCAAGTGGTATCGTTTACGACTCCACTTGCCGTGATATCGTTATTGTATTGAAAACGTTTAACGGCATTTTGTGTTTCCAAATCAAAAGTATCGTTGATCGGTCCTGTATAGTACAAAAGGGCTTTTAATTTGGTCTTAAGATCTGAAACATAGTTTCCGGTAGAACCTAAACTTAAAGTAGGTAAAAGACTAATCGGAGCTATTTGTGGTTCGGTATACTCGTTAAGGGCATCCCACGTTTGTCTTGTTACAATTCCAGTAGGATCTAGTCCTACTTGTTTTTGAAAAGCCATAACTCCTTCTTCAACACTTCTTCCAAAGCTTCCTGTGATTACCGCATTGTAGTAACCTAAGCGTTTTAACTTTTCTTCTAGAATTTTAACGTCATCCCCCGTCATGCCATATTGTAATTCTTGATACATAAACTCACCCATTAAAGGATATGTATTTATATTTTCTTCTATGAATATACTAAACTGAGGTGACTACTATTATGGCAAACGGTTTTCTAAAAGTAAATGTCTATAGTGGAAGTGTAGCAAATCCTGTGAAAAATGCGAAAGTGGAAGTATTAAAAGACGAAAGTGTTCTTTTTTCACTTGTAACCGATGAAAATGGACAGACCAATACAATTACCCTCCCTACGGTAGATAAAAGTTATTCGGAAGAAGAACAACACGAAGTACGTCCTTATGAGACCTATGATTTAAAAGTAAGTGCCTTAGGACTTACTTCTACTTTGATCGAAGGCGTGCAAATTTTTGATGGTATTACTTCCCTCCAAAATGTTTATCTATCTTCGATTGACGACAACGAACAACAAGATGAAAGCACCATTACTCCCAACACCTTATGGGGAAATTATCCTCCCAACAATTTAGAAGGAGAAACCCCTTCGGATATTGCCCCTATTCTTTTAAGAAGTGTGGTGGTCCCTCCTACTATTGTGGTCCACGATGGTGTCCCTAGTAATTCGAATGCTCCTAACTACACAGTGCCTTTTACCGACTATATCAAAAATGTAGCCAGCAGTGAAATCTATACTACTTGGCCAGAGGAAACGATTAGAGCCAATGTTCTTGCGATTATTTCTTTTACTCTAAACCGAATCTATACCGAATGGTACCGTAGTAGAGGTTATGATTTTACGATTACATCTACTACTAGTTATGATCAGAAATATACACGCAATGGAACTATTTTTGAACCTATTTCCAAAGTGGTAGATGACATCTTTAATCAATATATCCGTATTGGTTACCGAATGGAACCTCTCCTTGCTCATTATAAAAGTGACACTTCCGAAAAAGGCTTTTTAAGTCAATGGGGTTCTAAAGAGTTAGGTGACAAAGGCTATAGTGCCTTAGAAATTCTTCGTTACTACTATGGAAATAATGCCAATATTTACGAAGCGGAAACGTCTGGAAGTTACCCCTACTCGTTTACCGAAACCTTAAAAGAAGGTGATTGTAGCATCGATGTATACGTTCTTCAAAACTCCCTTAACTATATAAGGGGAAGTTATCCAGGCATTCCTAAAATTTCCAATCCCTCCGGTTACTTTGATAGTGCTACTAAAGATGCTGTTCGCACTTTTCAAAAAGTCTTTTCGCTATCCCAGACAGGTAATGTAGATTATGCAACCTGGTATAAGATTTCTTATATCTTAACGGCGGTCGAAGATTTAACTGAAAGCATCTACAATTAAAAAAGCTATGGGTTTAAGTATCCATAGTTTTATTTCTTTTGTAAAATTTTTCCTTTTTCTTTACTAAACAACGAAGGTAATAGACTTCGATTAATATAAAGTTCTTTGGCAAGATCCTCTACAAAATGGCAATCTTTTTTAGGAGATTCATCACTACTCGTCCATTTTAAACTGTCTTGAAGAGCACCCATATTTTCTCCCAATTGATAAGTAATAGAAAAACTGCTATCTTTCATAAAGTAGGTACTTCCTCCAGCCAATCTCAAAGTAGACAACTCATTTAATATATCGCCACTTATTTTTGTAAACAAGGTATGTGTTCCATCCCCTACTACTTGCGCCTCTCTTAAAGTGTTGTAAGCGTTAAAGAAATCTTGATGGCAATATAACAAATCTAAATACTTTCTTATTAGTTCAGGATCTAACTTTAAAGCATCTGTAGCCTCTTCATCATAATACCATTTTGATTTAGTAAAGACACGATAAAAAAGGTGATCTTCCGTTTTGTAAATATTTAAGACAGCTCCTTTTTCAGCACGAAGTGGATTAGGTATTAAAAAAGTTACTTTTTGTGCTTTCTTTGAGTCTTCTTCTAAAACCGTACTATCATATAAAGCATAGGATGAAATAGGTAGACGAGGTAATGATACTAAATCTTTTTGAAAAGATAAGTAAGCCTTATTAAAGATCGTTACCAAATCAAAAAGTGAAATACTATTAGAATAATCAATAGATTGTTCCTTTTGAATGCAAGATGTTTCTGTTAAAGTAGTAGCCAAATTATAATTATATTTAAAATTCTCCATAGACTTCATTTCTCCTTTTTATAAACTGAAAAGAATCTCTTTGATTTGTTTTTATATTATAGACATTTATTAGGATTTTGTAAAGTTTTTTAGAAGTTAAAAAATAGTCGTGCTATAATAATGATAAGAAATCATATAGAAAGGAATTACTTTAATGAAAGATAAAATTAGTATTAATACCCAAAGTAGTATTCGTCTTGATCTAGATGCTATCTTCTATTTTGACCCTTTTCAAATTAAAGAGGAAAAACACGATGCCGATTATATTTTTATTACCCATGATCATTATGATCACTTCGATATTCCTTCCATTTTAAATATCAAAAAAGAAGGAACGAAACTGATCTATCCTAAAAGTATATCATTACAAGGACTAGAAGATGCATTCACTAAAGAAAACTTAGTTCCTGTAGAGCCTATGAAAACATACAACATTGGTTCCTACACCTTTGATACTATTTCTAGTTACAACTTAAATAAACCTTTTCATCCCAAAGAAAAAAATTATGTAGGCTATCTTTTAAAATATCAGGAAGAAACTATTTTAGTAACAGGTGATACGGACTTGACGGAAGAAGTTAAAAATATTTCTTGTACTGTTGCTTTCGTTCCCATTGGAGGATTTTATACCATGGATTATAAGGAAGCAAGTGCTTTAGTTAATACCCTTCATCCTAAACTAGTTATTCCTACCCATTACGGCAGCATTGTAGGTACCTACCAAGATGGTGAAAAGTTTAAAAAGGTATTGGATCCGTCTATTACTTGTGTACTCAAAATAAAAGAGCAATAACTTAAGACAAGTTTGCTCTTTTTTGTTTTTGGACTGCTTTCTTAATACGTGCATCAATGGGTACAATATCGTACTCTTCTGTAGGACAACCAACAAGTTCAAAAATCTTATACGGATCCAGTTGAGGTTTTTCTAATAAATACCGATTCATTTTCTCTACGATAGAAAAGTCTTTTTTTGCCTTATTATTTCCTAAAAAAGATAAATAATCTCCTATAATATACGAATAAAATTTAAGCCATTCTTCAGGATTGGTAATTAAACTTTCAATCGCATTATCACAATTTGTATGAGCAAAAGTTGTAGCATCAAACGCATCCGGAAGGATCGTATTCATAGGTTTTTCTCTATCAAACGAGAATGCTTTCAAAGCTTCTTTATAACCTTCGTTTAAGGAAAAGATATCTGCTTCTTCTGTAATATTTCCTGAAGACTCAAAAAAGCATTTGATATAGCGAAACAATGGAGAAAAGTATTTGATTAAGGCAAACGTATTAGCCGTTCTTTGATTTTTTAAAACTTGAATAACTTCTTCTTTGTATCCTTTGTGTGCTAAAAAAGATAACGATAAGGATTCATAAAAGATGGGATAAAATTCATTTAAAGTATAAGGAGGAAATGCTTGATGTTGATCAACATAAAAATAATGAAATAATTCGTGAACCATCGTCGTAAAATCTTCTATTGTGTCAGTGAAAGAAATCACCATATAAGCTCCATCACACGTATAGGTCGTCAAATCCACATTTCCATTGGTATCTTCATAGTCTTGAAATTGTTCTTTGATTTCTTTAGGTAAGGTATGATAATTCATTATTTTTCCTTCTTGTAAGGCTTTATTATAATGATCTACTAAGGTTAAAGTGGGATCTATTTCTTGTAAAAATTCAAGTACTAAAGAATAGGTTTCTTTCCTACTCATTTTAGGAAGTGTTTGGGTACTTTCTTCTTTAGTAGTCATAAAACGTGATAATTCACTCCCAATAAATTTAAAAATGGAAATGATATTGGTAATCAAAAAATAATCGGTTGGACGATATTTTTCATCTTCGGAATAAATTTGAGCCAAAGAACTACTAATTAATGTATTTAAAAGTGAATAACGTGTTTTTTCTTGAACCCATCGATACAATTTAATATTTCGTTTAGAGTCTTTTGATAAATCTTTTTTTTGTTCCTTGTAGTAACGGCGACTTAACTCTTGATAAATATCCTCTTCGGTATAACTATCCGAGACTACTTCGTCTTTATAAATTCTTTTTTCTTCTAAAAAATAATAAAGCTCCAATAATTTTAAATCTTCTATTTTATCCATCCTCTATCCCCTTTTCTAAAACGTTCCCTATTATAACACTAAATGACGTATTTGACAAGAAAAGAACACTTTTAGAAGTGCTCCTAATTTAGTAATTTGTCTATGATTTCCTCTTTCGGTGTATAAATGGCATTATCTAAATAAGTTAATTTGGAATGCGATAAGAAAAGTTTTAAAAGTAAGAAATCTTTGGCATGGTATTTAATTCCTTGTTTTTGTAAATATTTACAAGTAAAGAGTTTACAAGGAAGACACTGAATGGTGCAACCTTGATTGAAATAGGGACAAATTCTTCCTTTCGTAAAACAACACCCATAGATAAGAGGAAGATTTCGTCCTTTCTTTTTTAGAACTGCTTTAGAAAGACAATAATTATCTTTAAAACCACATAAGTTATAACGACTAAATTCAAGGTCTAACTTCTTACAAGTAGCATCGTAAATAAAATTTATTCTTTCTTCTTTAGAAGACATAAAGAAAGCTTTAAAAATAGAATCGATTAAAGGAAAAAGTATTCTTTCTTCATGATGTTTAGAAGTGATTCCTACTTCTTCATAAAGATGATCTTTAAGTGAAAAAATCTTTTTAAATACTTTCTCATACTGTTTATTTACTTCTTTGGTATAGATATCGTTCAAAGCAAAAGGATTTTTAAGAGAAATTCCTTTTTCATAGGTGTCCACTATAGCATCGGCTTTTTCTAGTAAAGGATGATTTTGTAAATCAAAAAGACTTGCATCTAACAATAAATAATATTTACCTTTTAATTTAGGAAATTTCTCATTTATGGATAAAGCAAGTACTTCTTTTTTATCTATTTGGCTCGTATCTTGGTAAAGATAAAGTATCTTTCCTTTAGAAGAAGTTTTTCTTAATTCTTTTTCATTTAATAAAAAGGTGCTTTTTTCTTTTAGTGCATCGTAAAAGATATGTTTTCTTAAAGAAAGATAACGTAAAGATAAATCATTTCGCTTATTCATTTTACTTCACCTTCTCTATTATAGCATAAAAAGAATTAAAGCGTTTTTTGATAACGGATTCCTTTTTCCACAATTTCATAATTTTCTTTATACCAAGCTATAAATTGCTTGGTAGCAGAGTTTCCCCTTGCTCTATGAAGATTTAATTCTTCATCGCTCATCTCTGCTAAAGTTTTATTACTTTCTTTTGGAATAAAAACATACCAAAGAAGTGATTTTGCTTTTTCTAGATGAGTACCTCTTTTCTCATACGATAAAGTTCCAGGACTTATACTATAAAAATAAGCAAAATGGACTCCATCGTAAAAGGCAAGACAATCAACAAAACGACAACTTCGATCCTTTACTTCTTTCATTACATCGAGTAATTCTTCAATATGAGAGCTGATTCCACTTCGTTTGACAAAAGCACCTGGATAAGCGGGATTCCCTGGATAATGATCAATATAAAACCCAGAGTCTATCGCAAAACAAGGATGTTTTAATAATTGATAGGCTTCCATTACCTTAGCTTTAGCAATCACCGTGATGTCATTTATTTCTGGCTCCTTAGCATCGTGTTTTAAAAATGAAAGTGGGATATGTTCCTTCTCAAATTGTTCTTTTACAGAAATATATTTTCCATAATTTCCAGTTACATACGTCAATTCTCCCATATTACATTTCACCTCTATAACGATAAACTTTCTTGACTACATTCGGATTATAATCAGGACAAGTAAGATCCCTTTTTTTATCTTCGGCTATTTTCTTGGATAGATAATACATTTTAAGCGATAAATAAAATTCTCTTGTAATCATACTTGATTCTTTTTTAGAATTCGTATCGAGTATAAAAATGTTAGGATACTCTTTTTTTAAAACGTCCAATAAAAGCGTATCTAGAGAAGAGGGTTCATGCAGAAGATAGAACAAAGGACTTTGTTCATGACGATATAAAACATTACTTCGTCCATGGCAGAAATCACCTTTATCATGTAAAATTATGGGGAGCCCTAGTGATTCCGTCAAATTGGATTCCAGTATACCACTGGAGACTTTGGTATCGTATCCCGTCATGACTTGAAGCAGTTCCATCTTATCAAAAGAAAAAGGAAAATTTTCGATTTCATCTTTAGCTTGACGAATCATATTGATTGCTTGAGATAGATCTCCTATTTCTTTTTCATTTGCCCATTTTAGAAAAAGAAACATAGGAGCAAGAGTTGGAACTAAAGAGATAAAACTATTTTCTTTTTGTTCTAGATAAGAAGTATTGGACCAAATAAAAGTAGAAAAATCATCCTTCTTTGCCAAAGGATTTTCGGTAATTAAAAAACGATTTCCTTTAAAGAGAGTAAGTGCCTCTTCAATCCCATTCGTTGTACCACTTGCTGAAATAGCCACCAAATTTTGATACGAATCAATATTTTTCTTATAGAAAAAGTCTCTGGGTTCAATAACTTCGGATATTTGTTTTTTAGCATCCAACACGAGCGATAAAAAATAAGCAGCGCCCCTCGACCCTCCTGTGGCCATAATTAACGTAGAACCTTGTGTAAGATTATCTAGTAAAGGTTTTACTTCTTGATACTTCTCTTCTAGGTTAAGTAAACAAAGACGATCGTATAACTTATTAAAATTTATTTCTGTGGTATCCATATTATAATGTTTCATTGCTTTCAGACCTCCTAGATTCATCTTATCAGACAAAGAGGTAATATTTACGTCACTTCTTAAAATTTTTCTAATAATTGTATTTCTTTAATATCATTCAGATAAAAATGGCGCATTTCTTTTTTTAACTCACAAAAAGCAGCGACACCCCAATTGGAACCAAAAGCCAAAAGTTCAAAAGGATGAATAATGCGTTTAGAAATCGTATGGTCTTTTCTAGACTCGTATTGAATAAAAACTTTTCTTTTTTCTTTCAAAGCTTTTTCAAGGGTATTTAAAATCTTTTTATTCTTTACTTCTATTTTAATGGAAGGGGTATTTCGTTTAGGCATTTTTACTTCTTGATTTAAAACATAGCCTCCGTAAGGTCCTTTTATAGTATCAATATAGATGCCTGCTTTTTCGATTTCATCTTTATAACACCGAATCATTCTAGGAGATACCTCTAGTAAAGTAGCAAGTTCCTTAATACTATATTTTCGGCCAGTATTTAAGTACTCAATCATCAATAATACATTACTTATTTTAGACAACTCTACCACCTCTTAAAGAAATACGTTAAGATCACAAAATATCATTTAAGAAAGATCATTTGGATAAATGATCTAATAAAGATAAGTGTTTAATTTTTAAATTGTTATTTTTACCATATCCCATTTCAATATAAGGTTTGGTAATAGGTCCATGGTAGTCGCTTCCTCCACTTACATAGAGGTCTAAGTTGCGAGCAATTTCTAAGTATCTTCTTCTTTCTTCCAACGATTGACTCGAGTGATAGACTTCAACACCTTTTAATCCTTTAGCTTTTAAGTCTATTAACAACGAGGTTAATTCATCATCCGAAAGTTCTAGCGTATAGGGATGAGCAAGGACTGGAACGCCTCCACTTCCAAGAATCAAAGAAATACATTCTTCTGGACTAATTCCTTTATAGACTCCTCTTATTTTTTCGTAAGGAGCAATTAAATAGTTTTCAAATGCTTCTGAAACGGTATTCGCATAACCTAACTTAATACAAAGTTTAGCAAGATCAGGTCTACCTAAATTATGTCCTTGTTCTAACAACCTATCTACTTCTTCTTTTGGAAAAGTAAGTCCATAATCGTTTTCAACTAAATGAATTAAAGTAAGTAGTTTTTTTCTATTTTCATGATCTTCTTCTTGAAGTCTCTTATTGAGTGTTTGATCGTAGACATTAATAGCATAACCTAAAATGTGCATTCTTCCTTTAGCTACTTTAGCGGTAAGTTCAACACCTGGAATAAAACGGACACCCTCCAACATTTGAATGTTATGCGTAAAAAGATTTTTACAACCTTCCACCGTATCGTGATCAGTTAAAGACATCGTTGTAATTCCTTTTTCTCTTGCTATTTGGACTAGTTCGCAAGGAGTCTTATCACCATCCGAAAAAGTACTATGCATATGTAAATCAATAAATTCGTCCATAAAGACCTCCTCCTACTTTTCAAGAAAAATAGTTTTTATTTGTTCAATCCCTTTTTATTATACTCAAAAAATTTTTTTGGTAAAGAACTATCTCTTTTATTTTTGCATAGAAAAACGAGTTCATTACTCGTTTTAGCGTTCTCTATTTTTTAACAAATACTTTGCCACGAGATGGATTATCTTTTTCTACTTGCTCATCTACTTCTTGTACTTTTTCAACATCATCAAGATGTTTCATTGTATCTTCTACTTCATTGGTTTTAGGTTTTTCTTTTTGATGTGTTCCTTGGGTAATTATTTGATGACGTTTTTCTGTACGTAAAGATAAGATTTGATGCTGCACGTTAGCGATTTCCTCTTGGTATTTCATCTGATCTGTTGTTTTTCCCATGTATTCTTTTCCATATGTTTTTTCCATTTGACGAGAAGCCTTTAGTCTATTATTAAATGCTTTAAAACTGATGACGCCTCCTACTACAGCACAAGCAAAAGAAGATGCAAGTAAACTTATCGGAGAAAAGAAAATACTTCCTGAAGGAACACAAATAAGGAAAAGGGATAACATCGCCATCATAACAGTACCTAGTCCTATGGCAATGACATTTCCTATATTGCTAAATAGATCTCCATGAAAATATCTAGCCAACGTGAATCTCCTGGTAAAATCATCCAGCCTAGTATATTGATTCTCTATTTTTTCTGTATTGTCGGTAGCTTGATTATTCTTCTGCTCCTTAGGTATGATTGTATAATTTTCTTCCATCTGGGAAAGTAAATGCATTTCTTTTTCAATTTCTTTTTGTTCCGTATATAAAACGCCATTACGGTTTATTAATTGATTCTTTTCTACTTCCATCATAGCTACATCTTGATGTCTTTCTACATCGGTCTTTGCTTCTTGATTTTCTTTTTGATGACTATAAAACTTCTTTTCTATTCCTGTTGCTACTAAATAAGAAATACTTAGTGGGGCAACAGTCCAAAGAACGGTACCTATTACTCCTATATTGGTAATAGCTAAAGTATGTACTATATAAGCTAGGGCACAATCTCCAAAGAAAAGTAAAGCCATTGCAACAGTTGCCCTTACAGAAAGTTGACGATCATATAAAAGCGGTGTCGTTTTGTCGATTTCACGATCTATTTTTCTTAATTGTTCCCTATTTTTTTCGATTTCTTCTTCGATTTGTTTTTTATACTTTTCTAAAGCTTCTTGATTCATAAAATTCCTTCCCTTCTTTGTTTTATTATAATGATGAAAGGTATAAATTGCAAGAATTATCACATTCTAAAGATAAGGACATGTTTCTTTTCTTTTTACATACAATGAATTAAGAAAGGAGTTATTTATGAACAACAAATTAAAAAGTGCATTTTACTTATTTTTTCCTTTATTGGTAGGAGGCATCGTCAGTTTACTCATCATGAACAGTATCGATTACAATACTTTAAATAGGCCACTTTTATCACCACCTAGTATTTTATTCCCCATTGCCTGGAGTATCATCTATTTATTAATGGGAATATCGTATTATCTTTTTAAAAAGAAGCATCCCGAAGATACCTTTATTGAATCATTTGTCTACTATAGTCAACTCTTTATCAATGCCTTATGGTCCATTATTTTCTTTCTATTTAAAATGCGATTCTTTGCCATCATTTGGATTATTTTCTTAGATATCGTAGT
>CANRHM010000033.1 GCA_947630415.1 uncultured Bacilli bacterium
ACATTTTAACATGTAAACAAAAAGATGTAAATGAACTATCTTTTTTTATTTTTATCTTAAAAACTTGAAATGCTTTTTCTTTTGCATTATAATTTTAATAGAATATAAAAATAGGGGTTGCCTTACTATGAAGTTATTTATTAGAGACCATGATTATTTAACTTTGTACCATCTTCCTGAAACTATTGAAGATGTTTTTTCTATTTCTTATCAACCTATTGGAATGCACCAAGAGGTTTTACTTGTTTTTGGTATGCAAGATGAAAAAATAAGATTTCAAAGTAATGGTATGGTAGAAGCTACCATGAATAATCAACTTTTTGCCTCTATATTGTTAGATTTATATCAAAAATATTCTTTAAAAATTGTAGATCGTGAAGATTTTTTACAAATTTATTTGTTGCCTGAAAAAGAAGAGTATCGTTCATATCAAATCTCTGCTGGTAGTCCTATTTCGATTGGAAATCAAGAGGGAGCAACTTTTAGATTATCCACGTTTCCTATGCAAGGTGTTTTTGCTCAAATAACCTTTAAAGAAGAATGGGTAATTGCAGTTGCCTCTGAAGTTGCGCTCTTTGTAAATGGGTATCGTACTTCTAATAAAGTTTTAAAATTAGGAGATGTCCTCTTTTTAGAAGGATTCCGTCTTATTTTTATGGGAGATCATATGGAGATTAACGCCTTTCCTTCGTTAACAGTTTCTAATCAATTAGTACCTTTTACTCCTTCAGTAGAAGAAGATAATGCACAGTTTGATGCTTTGACAGACGATGAACGAAATACCCAACTATATAAAGAAAGCGATTATTTTTATCATACACCTCGCTTACAAGAAGTTATTGAAACAAAAGAGGTAGTTATTGATGCTCCTCCTAATAGTGAAAAAAGAGATGAGATGCCTTTTATTTTAACGATTGGTTCGACTATTACCATGGGAGCATCTTCTTTAATGATGGGTTGGAATGTAGGATATGGACTTCTTTCTGGAACACGAACCTTTTGGGCTGTAATTCCTCAGGTAGTAATGTGTGCTTCCATGATCATTGGTAGCTTGATTCTTCCTAAAATGGCTTCTAGGTATCAGAAGAAAAAAGCGAAAGAGCAAGAGCAATTACGCCTTACAAAATACCGCTCTTATCTTTCTAAAAAAGATGAAGAGTTAAATCAAATTATAAATAGGCAATATCAAATTTTACATGAAAACGCTGTTTCTGTTAGCACGTGTTTAACAAGTATCAAAAATCAAGATCGTCTTTTTTGGAGTAGAGAAATCAAGGATGAAGATTTTTTATCTATTCGTCTTGGCTTAGGAGATATTGATGCTAAAATCAATGTATCCAGTCCAGAAGAACATTTTTCCATTGAAGAAGATGATTTGTTAAAAGAAGTTTATGGCATTGTTGAAAGACATAAAAAATTAAAAGATGTTCCTATTACGTTTTCTTTTACGGAACATTTAGTATCTGCTTTTATTTTAAATATTGAACGTAAAAAAGCCTATTTGGATGAAATGATTTTACAATTAGTAGCCCTTCATAGTGCTGCTGACTTAAAAATCGTTTTGTTTACCAATAAAGAAAATAGTGCTTCTTGGGATTATATGCGTTTTCTTCCCCATTGTTTTAGTAGTGATAAATCGAAACGCTTCTTTGCAACAAATTTAGAAGAGGCCAGAGAAGTATCGAATTATATTAGTGAAGAATTTAAACATCGCTTAGAAATGACCAATGGAGGCAATAAGGAAAAACAAGAAGGCGACACCGTTGAAAAAGATCCTTATAAAAATTTTGATTCATATTATTTAATCATTACGGATGATTATCAAATGGCAAAGAATATCTCTGTAATACAAGAATTGATGAAATACGATAAAAATTATGGTTTTTCTATTTTAGTAGTTGAAAAATCATTAAAAATGTTACCTGCAAAATGTAGTACTTTTGTGCAAATCGATCAAAAGAATGGGGCTATTATTGATGAGAAAATTACAACCACTTCTCAAACTCCTTTCAAAATGGAGACCAATCCACAACTAAATATGCATGAAATTAGCACCCTATTATCCAATATTCCAGTATTGACCAAAGAAGGCTTATCGGAACTTCCAAGCATGCTTTCTTTCTTGGAAATGTATGGGGTATCTCGTATTGAACAGTTAAATATATTGAATAGGTGGCGTACTAATAATCCTGTGACTTCTTTATCTGCTACAGTGGGAGTACATAAAGATGGGGAACCATTTAAGTTGGACTTACATGAAAAATTTCATGGTCCACATGGATTGATTGCGGGTTCTACTGGTTCAGGTAAATCCGAATTTATTATTACTTATATCCTATCTCTTGCCTTAAACTACGATCCAAGAGAAGTCCAATTCGTTCTTATCGACTACAAAGGTGGAGGTTTGGCTGGAGCTTTTGAGAATAAAGAGACAGGTATCAAGCTTCCTCACCTTATAGGAACCATTACCAACCTAGATACCAATGAAATAAATCGTACTTTAGTGTCTATCGAAAGTGAACTTAAACGAAGACAACGCATTTTTAATGAGGTTAAGGATACACTAGGAGAAGGTACAATAGATATTTATAAGTATCAAAGGCTTTTCCGTGAAGGACAAGTAAAAGAACCGATGGCCCACTTATTTATCATCAGTGATGAGTTTGCAGAACTTAAGAGTCAACAACCAGAATTTATGACTCAACTTATATCGACTGCCCGTATTGGTCGTTCACTTGGAGTACATTTGATTTTAGCAACCCAAAAACCAAGCGGTATAGTAAACGATCAGATTTGGAGTAACTCTAAATTTAAAGTTTGTTTAAGAGTACAAGATCGTTCAGATAGTATGGAAGTGTTGAAAAAACCGGATGCCGCGTCGATTAAAGAAACCGGAAGATTTTATCTACAAGTGGGTTATGATGACTTATTTGAGATAGGACAATCCGGATGGGCTGGAGCAAAATACGTTCCATCGGACCGTTTGTTACGAAGAATCGATGATTCCCTTGTTTTTATAAATCATGTCGGTTATCCTGTAAAAAGTATTAAAGATATTGTAACTGTTCAAGATACGAAAGAAGACTTAGGGGACCAACTTATAAATCTAGTTAAATATATATACAATTTAGGAAAAAAGGAAAATATTATTACCAAGAATCTTTGGCTTGAAAATATTCCGCCAGTTATTTATCTTGCTAACTTACGTCAAAAATATAACAGCAAACCTATCTCTTACTGTATTGATCCGATTATTGGTGAATATGATAATCCAAGTGCCCAAGAACAAGGAATTGTTAAGCTTGATTTGACGCATCAAGGAAATGTTGTTATTTATGGTGCAAGTGGTTCAGGAAAAGAGAATTTGCTAACCACTATGATTTTTTCAATGGTTACCGAACATGTACCAGACGAAGTCAATATTTATGTTTTGGACTTTGGTTCAGGTGCTCTTCGTGTCTTTAATAAAATTCCGCATGTAGGAGAAGTAGTAACTGTAGATGAAAGTGAAAAACTAGTAGATACTTTGAAGATGCTTGATTCTGAACTTGAAAGAAGAAAAGATTTATTTGCCGATTATGGTGGAAGTTATGAAGAGTATTGCAACAATAGTGGAAGTAAATTACCTCTTATTGTGACGATTGTCAACAATTATGATACCTTCCTTGAAAACTATGATAAAATCGCTGAACAAATGATTACCATGTATCGTGATGGAAGTAAATATGGCCTAATCTTTGTTTTGACAGCTGTATCAACTTCGACTATTCGTCAAAGAATCATGCAACACTTTAATCAACTTATTTGCCTACAAATTCCAAATGAAACAGAATATCGTTCTATTTTAGGGGCTCCTCGAGGACTTGCTCCACAAAGATATTTTGGTCGCGGTATAATTGCTATGAACGATACGGCTTATGAATTCCAAACAGCTTTTGTCTATGAACGTAGTCAAATTAATAATGTTATCAGGCAACTTACTCAAAAAATGCAAGGAGCTTATAAAACAGAAGCTAAAAAAGTACCTAGTATTCCAACGGTTGTATCGTACACGTCTTTACTTCCAATAGCTGACAGAATTAGTAATGTACCAATTGGATATGACATTAATACGAAAAAAGCGATTACCTACAATTTTGATAGACAACCGATTAGTTTGATTTTAACGAACTACATGGATGATGATAAAATATTGTTTATTTATGCTTTGATTAAAATGCTTGTTCATATTCCGAAGACCATGGTTCGAGTGGTGGATTTTGTTAAAGCATACGGCTCTTCCGTGGAAGGAGTAACCGCTTATCGAGATAATTTTGATCGAGCAATTATTGAAATTAATAATGAAGTTATAAGATCTAAAGATAATGGAACGAATTACATTTATATTATTTTAGGAATAGGGGAAATTAAAAATAAAGTTTCAAAAGAGGCAAGAGAAGTCTTAGATCGTCTCCTTGCTGCGATTAGTGGATATTTAAATAGTAAATTTATTTTTATCGATTTGTATGCTTCGATTAAAAATGTTCAGATTGAACCTTGGTACCAAGGAACCATTGATAATTCTCAAGGTATTTGGTTAGGTCCAGAAATAGGCAGTCAGATGGCTATTAATGCTACAAATCTTACGTTAGAACATCGAAAATTGAATTATATTGATATGGCCTTTTTGGTAGAAAATGGAAAAGCAACACCGATTAAACATATGATAGATGCGGAGGATTTGGATGAAAAATAAAGTTTTGGTAGAGGTGCTAGTGCCTCATCTGGATAAAATATATGAAGTATTTATCCCAGTAAATCGTAAAGTAGGCAATGTGATTGGTTTATTAATGCGTTCCATTAGTGAATTATCTGAAGGTACTTTTGTAGAAGATAAAAACATTTTTCTATATAATGCCGAAACTTCTATAAAATATGAACCAAATCAATTAGTTAAAGATACGGATATTCGAAATGGGACGAGATTGGTTTTAATTTAAGAATCACTAGAAATGTAAGAAAGATAGAAATTTAAACCTCTATCTTTTTTTATGGTTAAAGCGGTTTAAAGGTCTTTTTACTGTCAAATTTTTTTGAAAATGTCAGTAAATCATTTTGAGAAAATGTCAGATGAGTAATTTATAGATAACATCAAAAGGAAGAAACCTTTTGATGTAAAAATATTGTACTTTCGGGTAGTTAGTCAAGAGTCAAGATGAATGCTTCGCACTCTTGACTAACATCCATGATTAAGAGCATAAAACATAGATTGATTAGATACTTGAGGAGGTAATCCCTTTCTCCAAGGACTTTTATTTGAATTAGGAGTTGTTGATTTATTCATATTTTTTTCAGGCTTAGTTGATACAACAATAGGTTTAACTATTTGAGATTGATATTCTTTTATAGTTTTTAGATCATAAAATTTATCATTATACAAGACATGCTCAGTACCATCTAAAAACTTATATACTCTTAATTTGCTAGAAGTAGGAAGAAATACTTTGGTGTTGTTTTCTGTGATTATATGATAAAAATTATCATATTTTAAGTATGAATTATGATAAACTTTATGTTCACTCCAAACAGCTAATTCTTTGTTATAATCAAAATTTTCAGGTAGACTTATAAAATGGTTTCTGTTATTATCAATAGGAAGAGCAAATTTGGCGTTGTATTTTGGGATAAATACTTTTTTGAGATACTGATTTGCCTCTTCAATGGTATGAATGTTTTTCTTTTTAAGTTCGTTATATAAACGATCTTGAAAAGTTTTCCATAATCGCTCTATACGTCCTTTGGCACAAGGATTTGTAGTAGAAGTGATATCTGTTCCTATATGCTCTAACATATTGGCAAATCGTGTGTTTTTAATTTTTTTATCTTCTATTTCTTCTTCTAAAGTTAATTCATGCTTATTTGATTTAAATACGGTTCTATAATCGGTATATAAACATTCTGGAATACCATAATTTTCAAGTGTTTCTTTAAAAATCATTTGATAACCAAAAATGGTTTCTTGTTCTTGGAAAAAACAAGAAGTAACTGTTCCAGTACAATCATCAATACCTCCATGAAGATAATAATATTTAGGATCATTATAGAACCATTGATGCTTAGAAGCATCAACTTGTATTAATTCGCCAGCATTTTCTCTTCTTTCTCTAGGTGGGTGAGATTTTTTCTTTTTGATGGAATATTTATGAGGGGAAGAAATGCCATGAGAAGTTAGAAGATTATAAATAAAAGAATCCGATACTTTAATATGATGATAATCTTCTAAAGTATCATTAAAGTGATAAAAGTTCCAACCATCATATTCTTCTTTATACAACTTAACAATTTTATCTTTAAAAGTTTTACTATAACCTCGACCACTAGGTTTTCCCTTGGATTTATGAGGTATGGAATCAATACCATATAATTTATAATTCTTTTTCTTTCTATATAATTGCCTTTCCGATAATCCGGTTAATCTGATGGCATCATTCATAGAAATTTCTTTTGATATAAGCTTAACGATAATATCATTGATTCTTTTTTCTTCCATAGTTAATGTAATCCCTTCTTTGTTCATATGATTACTCCTTTCTCAAGGAGTTTATTATATACGAATACTGACATTTTAAAAAAATGATATAACATGACATTATCACAAAACGATTACATTAAAGGTCTTTTTACTTGCTTTTTTGCTTATTTTATGGTAAAATATAATCCGTTTATAAAAGAGGGGTTAAATTTTATGAAAAGGTTAAAGATTTTTTCGTATTTCAAAAAGAACACAACGTGGAAATTAAAATTGGTATCGTTTGCTTGTACAGGACTTGTTTTTCTAACTTCTTGTGGAACCAAATTAGAACAAAGAAATAAAGTGGAGAAGTCTAGTACTTCTACAACTTTGTCTATGGATAATGATATTAAAATACCTAGTCTTACGATTTGTGAAGTGGATGATAATACCAATATGATTTTGGGTACTTCTGTAAAATGGGATGAAGAACTTGTTTCTTTATTAGAAGAAAAAATAGACGCCATCAATATAGAATATCCACAGGAAGAATATTATAATGTTCAGGCTAATTTGGAAAAGTATAAAAAAATAAATGATGAGAGTCAAAGTGAAAGTACCATCATCGAAAACAATCAAATAACGTTTGATAAACTTTATACTATAGTTAAAGAAAACAATGCACGTTATCTTAAAGAAAATAGTCATTTGACAAAATATAACAATACAACCGATGCTATGGTACAAGATACTGTTCATGTGCTTGTAAACTATTTAAATCGTGCACTAACTAAAATAGATACCATTGATTATAATGCTTTAGATCAAAAGTTAAAAGATTTAAAAGTATTTGAATGTGTTTCTGGAGCCTATGCCTATTACGACTATGAACATAATATTATCGGTGTTGATTCGAATGTACTTAAAGTAGTAAAGGAGACTTCGAATGATCCAGAAGCTGAAAGAAAAGTAAGAGAACATGAAGTGAATCACTTGATTCAAGCACATACCCCAAAGGAATTAGCAACGACTTCTATAAGAAGATTTGGACCTTGCTATCTTTTTAATCAAGACGAGGTAAATTCACTTTATTGGAATTGGTTTTTTGAAGGCTGTGCAGAACAATTGGTATTAGATCTAAATGCATCCTCCAAACCTATCGTTTATGCTAATGAAATAAGTATACTCAATACTATTAAAGCTTCCACTATTTTAAATTCAAATAACAATGTTTCTACTTTAGAAGAATTAAGTTTACAAAAGCAATTAGAGAAAATTTTTACATATTTTAGTTGTAACAATGAATTAGAGCAAGAAGAAATTGTTAAAATGTTTTATGCTATAAATTTATATTTAAGAAAAGATTCGCAGAGTTCTAGTAAAGAGTTTTATGAGCAAGAAAAAGTGAAAGAAGAAATGGAAAGAGAATATGCGTCTTCGTTAAATTTTGAAAATCAATTAAAAGGAGCAGTAGGTTCTACCTTAGCCCGTCAGTTTTATAAAAATTTAACCCATGTTGTTACTAATCAAGAGATTAGTGTAAAAGAAATTTTCAATATCATTTCAATAGAAGAAAATGAATTAAGCCATTTATTATGGTATACAGATACTTCTAGAAGGGATGATTTAGAAAGTTTCTTCAAAAATTATACGTCTTTTCAAAATGCCTTTTTCGATACTTTGTCTTCTTCCCTTGGTCTAACAACGGAAGAAATAAAAGAGGCTTATGAGGTTTATCATGGTGCTTTTAATGAAGAAGAGGAAAACATGCCTTTTTTATCAGAAGAAAAAAATACCTTCTATCAAAACTTAGTAAAAGAAAGAAGAACTCTAAATAGTAAAAAATCTACGATACAATCTATTTATCAAAGTTATTTGGATCAAAAAGTATACACTCTTTTTTAATAAAAAAGAATTGGCTTCGAATGAAGCCTTTTTTTGTACTTTACAATCCAAATACCTTTTTTTGTAAAAGAGTTGACAATTCGTAAAATGAGAATCTATAATTATAGTAGAGGGTATATGGATAATGATAGGAAATCCTCATAAGTGAGTGATAACATGAATAATTCGGAAAAACCATTGACACCAGAAACGACTGTAACTGGAATCAACGAAAGGAAACTTACAATCCTTAAAGAGGAAATACAAGACTATGCTACTAGGATAAATAGTATATTCGATGATATGACCACTTTAGTTGAGGAGAGCAAAAGTTACTTTAATTGTGAAAGTGGAGATTTTTTCCGAAATCATTTTCTTCTACTTAAAGAGAATTTTTCTGTTGTTAACCAAAATATTCTAAATTATGCTGATGATTTAACCAATGTTCAACTACATTACCAAAAGAAAAATGAAAATGCTGTTCATGATCTTGGAATGTATCAAAAAGAAACAGAACGGTTGGTTGATGCCCATTTGGCATATAAGGAAAGGGAAAAGGAGGAATTACTATGAATTACAATATCGGAATTGGTGACATGACAACTGGAATCGATAAAGACGGAATGGATAAGTACATTGAAAATCTTAGATTAAATCTTTTAGAGGAAGTGCAAAAAACTATAAATGATGTTACTGAAATTGAAAATGTTATTAAAGCAGGATGGCAAGGTGTGGCTTGTGAGAACTTTTTAAAAAACTTTGCAACTGCACGAGAAAAGATTTGTGATGATTTATCGAATGAATTTGAGGATGTTAAGAACCGTTTAAGTGAATTACAAGCAAATTACTTTGTACAAGATGAAAATATGGTTAATATAGAGAACTAAGGAGGAATGAAATATGGCATGGGAGACAAATGCAAGTACATCATCTTTTACTACAAATACAGCAGCTACTGATACTATTTCAAACAGAAGTGGACAAAGACAAGGAGCAGCAAATGAAAAATTTTCGAGTTCTGGAGGAGGTTTTCTTGGTACAGTATATACTGTTGTAGGATTAAATACTACGCAAATCGGTGCTATGCGTGGGGCCATTCGAGAATACGTAAATAAGATTGAAGGAATTATTAGTGGTGTAAAAGCAACCGCTGAAGCTAGTAACGCTTTTAAAAGTGCAGATGAAAGTGTTGAAACTGCAGTAGCAACATATGTAGATAAGGTAAAAGATTATTGTATTAATTTAACAAGTGACTTGTTAGCTTTTAGTGATAAACTAAAAGATGTTCAAAATGCATGGGAAGCTGCTACTGGTGCAATGGCAGAAAATATCAATACTTCTGCAAATGCCACTGCAACTTCTGAAAAATATACAGAAAAATTTGAAGCTGAACAACAAGGCTAGTATTTTTAAACGTTTAATGATAAGTTATGGCGGATTTAAATACATTATATAGTGAGAAAAATCAATATTTGAACTTGAAGACACAAGTTTCTAATCTTGCAAATTCTCTAAAAACAAGTGGGGATACTTTACCCCCTGCTAGTAGTGCGATTGCTAAAAGTTATTTAATCGATGGATTAAGTGCAGATAATGGAGCCATTGATTCTCTTTACAAAGATTTAATCGAAAGAAGCAACTTCTTAAATAGTACGGTTATTTCTGCTATTGATGGTGAAATAACACGCGTTGATCAAGAAATAGAAGCGGAGAAACGACGCATCGAAGAAGAGGAACGAAGAAGGAAAGAGGAAGAAGAACGTTTACGGCGCTTAGAAGAAGAGAAGGACACATTGGCTTAAAAAGTACCATTATAAAAATAGGGTTAGTTTTCTAGCCTTGTTTTCTTAATGATTTTAGAAGGTGATGTGTAAATATGGCAAAAATAGAATGGGATACCAATAAGATGCGTTCTTGTGGTGAGGAATTAGTAAATTTGGGTAATGAGCTTAATGAAGCAATTAATTGCTTATTTGACCGAATTTGCGGAATGCCTACTTCAACCGGAGAATGGATTGGCAAAAGTGCTATGGAATATAGTAGACTCGCTAAATTGGATAAAACACAGTATACGACTTTAAAAGATGAATTATTAAATACAGGAAAGTTTTTAATTTCTCAAGCGAATTTAATTGAAGGAGAAATTACGAGCCTAAAACGATAAGGGGGATTATATGGCAAAACTTTATTTAGAAAGTGATATTGTGGAGCGAGACGTTATTCCAAATATTCAAAGTTCCATCGATCGGGTAGATAAAATTCCAGCAATAGTTTCTTCACTCTCTATCCCAGCAGGTTTTAGTTATAAAGCTTATTTAGAGGAAACTTCTGCATTTGCTATTTCGATTAAAAATAATCTTACAGATTTAAAAGAATGGTTAAATACTTCTTTAAAAACATATAATGCAAGATTAAATGAGATGGACAATCAATTATCAGCATTATCGCATTCCAAAGTAAATTTGAAAAAGAATTATGTAATACAATAGAAATGATGAAAAGGAGGGATTATTGTGAATAACAAATATTTACCGATTGGTACCATTTGTACTTTACATTCTAATAGTAAAAAGATGATGGTTTTAGGATACAATTGTCCAAAATTTAATGGAAAAATTGAAATAGCCGATTATGTAGGTGTTCCTTATCCTGAAGGGTTACTTTTACCGAATCAAGCAACTACTTTCCAAGTAAAAGATATTGCCAATGTAGATTTTGTTGGCTTTGTTAATCAAGAGTATAGAGCTTTTCGTGATTTATTAGAAAAAAATACAGCTACCCAAAGTCCGTATCAATTTGATGCTAATGGAGTGGTAATCCATGATGAGGGGGCCGAAAGTTTATCACATCTTAATTCGAATAGAACATATGAGTTTGATGAAAATGGAATCGTTACATTTGACCCTGCAGTAGAGCTTTCACAACAAGTTGACAATAAGCCATATCAATTTGATGTCCATAAAGATAATCATAATCAGACTGATAATAATGTGGATAAAACAGGTGGAAGTCCATACCGATTTGATGCTAATGGGGTAGTTACTTTTGATGCCTCTGCTACTGCTAATTCTCCTTATCAGTTCGATGCCAATGGTATTGTGATTTCAGATATGACGGAAGAAATCAAGACGGAGTATGAAGCACGACAACCTAAATATATATTTGATAACAATGGTGTGGTTATTGAAGAATTAGCATAAGGTTAGTTAATACAAAATAAGTTTACTATGTTAGAAAAAGTCCATTATTGGATTTTTTTCTTTGGTTTTATTTTGTGAAAAATGAATATTTAAAAAGTTAATTGTGTAAGACAAATTTGGGCAATTGCTCTTTCTATGTTATAATGTTTGACAAGAAAGGAGTGCTTATGATCGAATTAAACTTAAATAAAATAGAGAAAAATTTTGGTCAAAAAAAGGTGTTAACCGATTTTAACTTAGAACTAAAAACAGGTGAAAG
>CANRHM010000034.1 GCA_947630415.1 uncultured Bacilli bacterium
AAAAGAAGTGATTACTTAGATGCAGAAGCCGGTGAAAAAATAGATGAAAAAGATATCAACACGATGTGGGTATGGATTCCAAGATATAGTTATACCATAGCAAGTGAAGATGGAATGAATTATTATGGAAAAAAGATAGAAGGTGCAAATAGTAATCCAACCCAAGCATTACCAGGAGAGATAGATGTAAAATTTATAACTAGTAGCGAGAAAGAAGGGGGAACAGCACAATACAAAGTAAGTGAAGGAAAAGCCACAAATTGGAGAACACCTGATGGATTTATCTTTGGAGAAGAACAATTAGAAGGATTCTGGTATGGAAAATTTGAGACAAGTAGTAAAGAGAAAACTTGTATAGCAGCACATGGTTCAGTGGATATGGAATGTGATATTGATACCGTCATTCCAGAAATAAAACCAGGGGTAAATTCATGGAGAGGAATGCGAATATCCACAGCATTTATAGTATCTCAAAAAATGGTAACAGACTATGCAAATGAATATGGATTTAGTGGTGAAGAAATAGACACTCATATGAATAAGAATAGTGAATGGGGAGCAGTGGCTTACTTATCACAAAGTCAATATGGAAAATATCATGTAGATCAACAGGAAGTAGCTATGAATAGTTGTAATACTTACATGACAGGAGTCGCAGGATGTGATGATGCATATACTTCAACAAATGGATTAAAAGCATCAACGACCGGAAATATCACCGGAGTTTATGATATGAATGGTGGAGCATGGGAGTATGTCATGGGTGCATTAGATAATGGAAAAGGAAAGCCGAGAAGTGGTTCTGATGCATCATATAATTCAGGATTTAATGGAGTATTAAATAGTGGTGATCCAGTATCTAATGGAAGAGATTTACCCAACGAAAAATATTATGATTTATATACTGATACTACCTCAGCAACAGCATGTAATGGAGGAGTATGTTATGGACATGCTTTATCAGAAACAGAAGGCTGGTACGGTGACAAACCATCTTTCATAAATACTACGCAGTCGTGGTTTGTACGTGGCGGTTACTATGATTTTAGCTCGAATGCGGGCGTCTTTGCCTCGATCTACGGCCCTGGTAATGCGTTTGTTGGCGATTCGTTCCGCCTAGTGCTTGTTAGTTCTGGAGTATAGAGGTGTAATTTGTCAAGTTAACCAATAAATTATGTTTAAAAATCAGTAGGAATTCTCTTACTGGTTTTTCTTTTACCAATTTTTAGTAAATAGAAAAGAGTTGTTTACACAAACTAATGTTTGCGGTATGATGAAGATGGTGATGAAGATGGAACGCATTTATCTTTGTATTGATTTAAAGACTTTCTATGCTTCTGTTGAATGCGTTGAAAGAGGATTAGATCCTTTTAGAACCGATTTGGTCGTGGCTGATATTACGCGTTCTAAAGGGGCTATTTGTTTAGCGGTGTCACCTAAAATAAAAGAGCGGGGAATAAGGAATCGTTGTAGAATATGGGAAATACCGAAAGAAGTACATCCGATTATTGCCAAACCGCGCATGAAAAAATATATGGAGTATGCTACTTCTATTTATGGTATTTATTTAAAATACATCGATAAAGAAGATATTCATCCTTATTCTATCGATGAGATGTTTTTAGATGTGACTTCCTATTTGAATCTTTATCATAAAACACCTATCGAGATGGGCAAAATGCTCATGACTGAGATTTATAAAAAGACAGGTATTTCTTCTGCTTGTGGAATAGGGACCAATCTTTATTTAGCCAAAGTAGCTCTTGATATTTTGGCTAAAAAAGAGGTAAGTCATATCGCTTATTTAGATGAAAAACGTTACCAAGAACTTTTATGGAATCATGTTCCTTTAACGGACTTTTGGCGGATTAGTACAGGAACTGAAAATCATTTACATAAACTCCATATTAGAACGATGTACGACATTACTCAAACAAATGAAAAACTTTTATATAAAGAGTTTGGTATTAATGCCCTTTTTCTAATTGATCATGCTTGGGGAAGAGAAGATTGTACCATTGCGGATATTAAAAAGTACCATCCTAAAGCAAAGTCTATATCGAATAGTCAAATTTTGTTTCGGGACTATTCGACCATTGATGCAAGAATTGTACTTACTGAAATGATCGATGATTTGGTTTTGCAATTGGTGGAAGAGAATAAAGTAACGAATGGAATTGGTCTTTATATTGGATACTCTAAAGATACGCTTCCGCCTTTAAAGATGAATATAAAGTTAAAAGAAGCCACTTCTAGTTATCGAACGATTATGAAAAGAGTACTGGAAGAGTATGATTATCATATTAATGAAAATGCGTTGGTGCGTAGAATGGGTGTTACTTTCTTCGATGTAGAATCAAAGACGTATGAACAGTTAAATCTTTTTTCTACTTTAGAAGAAGAAAAGAAAGATTCTAAGTTAGAACAAGTGATGGTCTCTTTAAAACATCGTTTTGGAAAGAATGCTATTTTAAGAGCCATTAGTTATCAGCAAGGAGCGACGCAAAAAGAAAGAAATAAATTAATAGGAGGACACAATGCAGAGTAGAGTCGATCGAGCTTCTCAGTTTTTACCTTTCGATGCCCTAAAAGGATTTCATGAAATGCTAGAACTGCAAGAAAAAAGAAATCTTTTAGAACAAGAGAAGACGTATCAAAACCTAGAAAATATTTTACTTTCATTAAGAAAAGATGATAAAGTAAAAGTAGCCTATTATTATGATTTAGAATATTTAGAAACAATTGGGCTTGTAAAAGAAGTCAATTATAAAAAAAAGACACTTTTGGTTTCAAGAAGTGAAATTCCTTTTCAAGATATTGTTTTAATTGAAAGGAAAAATAGTATTTAAAAGTAAGGAAGGAGGAGAGTAAGATGATTTTGAATGTAAGTGGAAGATGCGATATTGTAGCCTTCTACAGTGAGTGGTTTATGAATCGTTATCGTGAAGGATATGTAGATGTAAGAAATCCCTTTAATCCAAAACTAGTGAGTCGTATTCGTTTTGATAATGTGGATGCCATTTTATTTTGTACTAAGAATCCAAGACCTATCTTAAAATACATCGAAGAAATTGATAAGCCTATTCTTTTTCATGTTACCTTAACTCCTTATAAAAAAGAGATTGAACCAGGTGTTCCTTCTAAAAAAGAAGTCATTGAAGATATTAAAATTCTATCTCGAAAGATTGGTATTGATAACTTGGTAGTACGGTATGATCCTATTTTTTTAAGTGAAGATTATTCGGTTTCCTATCATCAAAAGGCCTTTGAGAAAATGTGTTCCCTTTTAGAGGGCTCTGTTAAAACAATCGTTGTTTCTTTTATAGATATCTATAAAAATGTACTACGTAATAGATCCATTTTAAAGTTTCGTGAGTTTACAGAAGAAGACTATAAGGCCATAGGTACTTCCTTTAGTGAAAGTGCTAAAAGACATGGAATGACCGTTCAAACTTGTTATGAAAAACGTAATTTAGAAGAATATGGTTTTAAAGTAGATACGTGTATATCTCCTATTAAAGCTTTTGAATTAACTGGAAAAACGTATAAGCCATGGACCGCTCGTAAAGAAGGAAAATGTGGATGTGTAGAAATGGTCGATATTGGGGTTTATAACAGTTGTAGGCATTTTTGTAAATATTGCTATGCAAACTATGATGAGAGGCAAGTCGATAAAAACGTTAAAAACCATGATCCTAAGTCTTCTTTACTAGTAGGAAGCCATCAAATAGATGAAGTAATTAAAGAACGGATAAAGTAGAGGTGTCATTTATGATGAATCCAAAGATAAATATTTTAGTACGTATTATCGGTTTAATCCCTGTAATTTTGTTTTTAGTGTGGGCTTTATTTAAAAATGAATTCCTTTTTCAAATCTTTATTTTATTCTTTTTAGGTTGTTCCTTGGTAAGAGAGGGAGAACTTATTTGTCTATTATTAGAAAAAGAAAAGATAGCTCAGTTTTTGCATCGCCTTTTTGGACTTATCTTTCTGGGCTATTGGTTTTTCTTTTTAATCGTGGTAGATTACATCAGTTTTCAAAAGAATGAAATCACACTTATTCTATTTTCGCTTATCTTTTGGGTAGCAGGCATCTTTTTAGCTCGTAAACTTTTGTCTAAAAAATAAAGATTACTTATTTTATTCAAGAAAAGTAGAAATACTTTGATACAATAGAAGAGAAAGAAGTGATTCATTTGAAAAAAGAATATCAAGCTTATTTAAAAGAAAAACCAAAATTCGATAAAGCAACTTTTTTTGGAATTATTTTATTATTAGTTGTTTTTAGTGGTATTTTTGGCTTTGTATACGAGTACATTTTTTATTTTTTTAATGGCGGTATGAAGACTTTTTATTGGCGAGGTGGAAACTTCTTACCTTGGATTAATATTTATGCTTATGGGGCTTTAGGAATTTACTTTTTAACTTTTCGATATCGCGATAAACCATGGAAAGTCTTTTTATTAAGTATGTTGATTTGTGGGGTGTTGGAGTTTTTATCGGGATACGTCATGTATACGTTTTTTGATGGGTGGCGTTGCTGGGACTACAATACCGAAATTTTAAATTTTGGAAACATTGGTGGATTTGTCTGCCTAAGAAGTGTTACTTTCTTTGGCTTTTCAGGACTTTTATTAATCTATGGTATGCTTCCGTTTCTTTTCTTCTTAGCAAAGAAGTTAACTAAGAAAGTCTTTTTGACTATTTCTATATCGTTGTTTGCTATTTTCATGATCGATGACTTATACAACTTGATTATTGTTCCACTTTTCCATACACCGGGTGCACTAGAGATTTATCGAAATTTAGGAATGCCTTTAATGAAATATTGATAGTTAACTATTAGTTAACCAGTGTTAACATAAAAAAACAATGTCAAATAAAGTCTAAAGAGGGGGATTTGCTTGCAATCTTCCTCTTTCTTTTTTAAAATGAAATTAGATTAGGAAGGTGTTATCATGTACGATACCATTATTGTAGGAGCAGGTCCAGCAGGACTTACTTGTGCTCTTTATTTATTAAGAGCAAATAAAAAAGTTTTAGTATTAGAAGCTAAAAGTTATGGAGGACAGATTGTAACTGCTAGTAAGGTGGAAAACTATCCTGGAATTCCATCCATTTCAGGAGTGGATTTTGCAGATAATCTCTATAAACAAGTTAAAGACTTAGGCGTAGAACTTAAATTTGAAACCGTATTAAAAATTGAAGAAGATAGAACCGTGATTACGGCTAAAAATAAGTATCAAGGAAAAACCGTCGTCATTGCAACGGGAGCAGAAAACAGAAAACTAAGTATCGATAATGAAGAATTATTTGTAGGAAAAGGTGTTTCGTATTGTGCTAGTTGTGATGGAGCATTATTTAAGAATAAAAATGTAGCCGTTATTGGGGGAGGAAATACCGCTTTACAAGATGCTTTATATCTATCAGATATTGCGAAGAAAGTCTATATCGTTCACCGAAGAGATGAATTTAGGGGAGAAAAAAGAAGTGTTTCTAAGTTAAAAGAAAAAGAAAACGTCGAGTTTGTAATGAACGCCAATGTGGAATCTTTAAATGGTAAAGAAAAACTTGAAAGTATTACCGTTAAAGATTTAGAAGGAAAAGAGACTGAGATTAAAGTAGCAGGTGCCTTCATTGCAATTGGACAAGCACCTCGAAATGAACTCTTTATGAACGTGGTCGATTTGAATGAAAGAGGCTATATTGAGTCAGTTGATGGTGTTCATACCAAGACGGATAAAATCTATGTTGCAGGGGACACCCGAGTAAAAGAATTAAGACAACTTACCACCGCTGTAAGCGACGGTAGTATTGCTGCTGTAACCGCAATAAGAGAAATGTCGGAGGATTAAAATGTTAGGATTAGAAAATAAAGTCGTTGTAATAACGGGAGGTACAAGGGGAATTGGTTTTGAAACGGTTCGTGCTTTTTTAGAACAAAGAGCAAAAGTAATTCTTTTTGGATCTAGAAAAGAAACGGTCGACGAAGCACTTTCCAAGTTAGCAAATGAAGGATATGTTGTCAAGGGCTATTATCCGGATTTATCTAATTATGATGAAGTCGAATCCACCTTTGCTAAGATCTATCAAGAGGAAGGAAAAATTGATATCTTAATCAACAATGCGGGTATTTCAGCGAATAAAAAAATCGAAGAAACTACTGCACTTGATTTTGAAAAAATTATGGATATCAATGTTCAATCGATGTTTAATACCATTAAAGCGGTGACTCCTTATATGAAGGAAGCCCATAAAGGAGTCATTTTAAATACGAGTTCGATTGTAAGTATTTATGGACAACCTTCTGGAGTAGGATACCCTGCTAGTAAGTTTGCTGTGAATGGGCTAACCAAATCACTAGCAAGAGAACTAGCCCCTTTCCAAATCCGTGTTAATGCCGTGGCACCTGGAATTACTAAAACCGACATGGTTGCTTCTCTTCCTAAAGAAATGATTGAGCCTTTAATTAAAACGGTTCCTTTAGGAAGAATTGGAGAACCTCGTGATATTGCCAATGCCTTTCTCTTTTTAGCAAGCGATATGGCAGACTACATTACCGGTGTCGTTTTACAAGTCGATGGACTTGCTACGAATTAATAAGAGATAAAAAAACTTATCTCTTTTTTCAGTCGTGTCAAGTTAATAATTGTATCTTCATGTTAGAAAATGGAAAAAGAAAAAAATAGAATATTATTTAAAAAATATATTTTTCGAAAAAGAATTAGATAAAAATACAACTACCGAGATTTTCTCAGTAGTTTAAAAAGAAAACAGTCGTGAAGTTATTTGGGAGGAATTTCATAATCCTAATTTTAATTATGGCGAATTCGCCATAATTAAAAGTCAATCAAGTTTAAATAGTTATAAGATCAGTGTTAAAGAATGGGTCAATAAAACGAATGCTATTGGTATTATATAAAAAACTGAAAGACTTGAGAGATTAAATCAAATTGCTATTTCTCCAATGAAGATATTGTCAGAGAATAATATGAAATATTTAAATAATAACGAAAAAAATATATAAATGATTTTTCCTAGGATAGGAAAGTATCAATTAAAGAGATTTCAAACAAAAAGGTAGTGAAATGAAATGAAAAAGAAAATCATAATAGGACTAGGCATATTGATTATGATAGGGTGTCTTTTATTTCTTCTTTATCGAATGAATATCATTCCGCATTCAAAATATACCGATCAAGATTTTTCTATTACGACCTATAAAAGTAAAAACGATCAAGATCAAGATGGAATGGATGATCAAACGGATTTTTTAAATGGTGTTAAAAAGTATTTAGCTACGAAGCCTAAATATCAAAGCAAATATTATGCTACAGGGTATCCGGATGATGAATATGGAGTCTGTACCGATGTGGTTGCTTTTGGTCTCTTAGAAGCAGGCTACCATCTTCAAACATTAGTCGATACCGATATTCGTGAAAATAGAAATCTCTATAATATAGATAAAGTGGATAAAAATATCGACTTTCGAAGAGTTCGAAATTTACTGATTTACTTTGAACGAAATTCTATTTCATTAACTTTGGATTTATCGAAGATAGAAGAGTGGCAACAAGGAGATATCGTTGTCTTTAAAAATCATATTGGAGTCTTATCCGAACATCGAAATCGAAAAGGAATTCCTTTTGTCTATCATCATGCAAGTCCTTATCAGCAAAATTATGAAGAAGATATTCTTCCTTATCACAACGATATGGTAGGACATTTTAGAATCAGCTAAAAAAAATTAAAAAAAAGGATTGACCTTCCCCTTAGGGAAAGGTATAGAGTGAAGGGGAAAGGAGAGAAAAATGTTTATTAATGAAGTCTATCAACAAGTAGGATTATCGAAGAAAAGTATTCGTTATTACGAAGAAATTGGTTTACTTAGACCGAAACGAAATCAAGAAAATGACTATCGTATCTATGATGAAGAAGATATTAAACGTTTGAAGCTCATCAAATTTTTAAGAGAATTAGGAGTTCCTATTCAAGATTTAAAACGTTTAGTCAATAAAGAATTGTCTTTGGAAGCCTGTATGAGGGATCGTATAGTTAAAATAGATGATCTTGAGACGAATCTAAAAAAGGTACGGGAATTATGCCTAGATATTGCTTCATCCGGAGTCGATATAGAAGAAATCGATAGTACTTCCTACTTTCAAAGTATGTCGATCTTAAATAAGGAGGGATTTACCTTGCGTAATGTGAAGACCAATAAAACAAAAAAAATTTTAGGAGCGGTGTTATCAAGTTTATTTTTTGGCGGTATATTTCTCTTTTTAATGGGCTTATTCACCTATTTTTTGTTCATGGATTATATACCGCTTGTTTATTATATCTTGCTTTTATTTATTTTAGGTGCTCCTTTTATAGCCATCATTGTGAATCTAGTTAAACGTATTCAAGAAATTAATGGAGGTGAAGAAGATGAAGCTAGTAAATATTGATTATCTTCCAGGGTATGAAATTAAAGAAGCTCTAGGCATTGTCAAAGGACAAATCGTACAATCCAAAAATATTGGACGTGACTTTATGGCAGGGATGAAGACCATTGTAGGAGGAGAGATTGCGGGTTACACCGAAATGATTGCAACCGCAAGACAAATGGCAACAAAGCGTATGGTCGATGAAGCAGAAAGTTTAGGAGCCGATGCCATTATTAATATTAGATATGGTTCTTCTAGTGTTATGAATGGGGCCGCTGAAATCATTGCCTATGGAACGGCTGTAAAAATTGAAAAGAAAAAATAAAAAGGAAGAAAGATAACTTGAGTTTGAGTTATCTTTTCATTTATGCTAGAATAAATTTAAGAAAAGAGGATTAGAAGGTTGAAAAAAATAATGACAAAATAAGCATGAAAAAAAGATTTTGAGAAAAATCGCAAAATTTCAAGTTTATAATAACAAAAATAAAATATTGTTGTAGGCATTGACTGAAAATTCTCAAACTAGAAAACAAGAAATGATTTTCACATAGATAAGGTTCCGTGCTCAATAAAGGCAACACTCATTTGTACACCGAGAATAATCGACACATATAAAAATACGGGTTTAAGATAAGATCCTTAACACCACTCACCTCGCCGTGCTCTGTAGTGTACCTGCAACAAGTAGTTATTATAAACAAAAAAGTCTAAAAGTCAATTTTTCAATTCAATTTGTGCCTTTCAGAGGACTGAAAGGACGAAAGAAAGGAATGTTAGTTAAAAATGAAAAAAGAAACCAGTAAATCCATTCAAGTAAAAACCAAATATACAGAAGAAGGCTACTATACTTTTAATAGAGTACATTATCGTTTTATGATGCGAAGAAAACGTCTTTGGTTCCTTTTACTACTAGTTCTTTCCATTCCTCTTATTATTGCTTATCTTTTTGAACCCCTTTTTAAAAACATTCCGTTTGCTGTTCTTTTTCTTTTATGTGATACCATTATCATCATCGAACTATTTACCTATTTAATTCCCGATTTACAAGTAAAAAGAACCCTTCGAGAAGATGCTTCGGTGTTGGATTTTGAAAATGAATATACTTTTTTAAAAGAGGCATTAAAAGTAAAAAATAGTAACGCTACACAAAAAGTGGAATATACCTCTTTATATCAAGTTATAGAAACAGAAGATTATTTTTATCTTTATCTTAACAAGGTCTCTGCTTTTCTAATTAATAAAAAAGAACTTACTAAAAAAGAGAAGGAAGAGATCTGTAAACTTTTAAGTGAAGCACTTCCGAAAAAATACCATTATTATGAGAAGAAGAAATTTTTTAAACAAAAATAAAGGAAGCCTTTGTGCTTCTTTTTCCTTGATAAAATCATTGCAATAAAAGGAAACTTATGCTATTATTATGTTGTTGTTTTGCCCAGTCGCCAAGTGGTAAGGCATCGGACTCTGACTCCGACATGCGCTAGTTCGAATCTAGCCTGGGCAGCCAATAAGGATTATAAATCATCTTGTAAGATGATTTTTCTATAGGAGGTATTTATGACCGATAAAGAATTTGCCGATTTTCTATTTCCAGATGTGAAAGAGATTGCTTACTATGAAGAAAAATATGTAAGGAGAAACTTACCTGATGAGGCTGTTGTAACAAGATGTGCACCAAGTCCCACCGGATTTGTTCACATGGGAAGTCTCTACCAAGGCTTTATTGCCAAACAAATGGCAAGACAAAGTGGAGGAGTACTCTTTTTAAGAATTGAAGATACCGACCAAAAAAGAGAAGTAGAAAATGGTGTCGAAGGCATTGTCAAGGACTTTAAGGAATATGGTATTACCTTTGATGAAGGTTATGGTATGGGTGGTGCTTATGGTCCTTATATTCAATCGGAACGTGGGGAAATCTATAAAGCCTATGTCAAATATCTAGTTGAAAAAGGTTATGCTTATCCATGTTTCTGTACACCGGAAGAAATCGATGAGAACAGGAAAATTCAAGAAGCCACCAAAGAACGTATTGGTTACTATGGAAGATGGAGTACTTGTCGTGGACTTACCAAAGAAGAAGCAGTTGAAAAAATCAAAAGTGGAAAGCCTTTCATTATGCGTATGAAATCGCAAGGAGATTTTAGGGTAAAACACATTTATCACGATTTAATTAAAGGAGACTTAGAGTATCCAGAAAACGATTTGGATCACGTCATCTTAAAGTCGGATGGACTTCCTACTTACCATTTTGCCCATGCCGTGGATGACCATTTGATGCATACTACCCACGTTATAAGAGGAGACGAATGGGTATCGAGTCTTCCTGTACACTTAGAACTATTCCATCTTTTAGGTTTTGAGCCTCCTAAATATGCCCATATTGCTCCTTTGACTAAAAAAGATGAAGAAACGGGAAACATTCGTAAACTAAGTAAACGAAAAGATCCAGAACTTGCCGTATCTTATTATCATGAAGCAGGTATTCCAGTGGGAGCAGTCAATCTCTTTTTAGCAACCATTGCCAACTCTTCTTTTGAAGAATGGTATTTACAAAACCAAGATAAAAGTTATACCGATTTTACCTTTACTTTCGACAAGATGCCGATTGGAGGAAGTCTTTTTGACTTAGAGAAACTAGAAAGCGTAAGCAAGATTTATTTCTCTAAATTGAGCGCTAAACAAGTCTATGATGAAACCCTTAACTATGCTAGAGAATACGATTCCACTTTTGCTGAAATCTTAGAAAAGTACAAAGACTATACAATTTCTCTACTCAATATTGAAAGAGAAATTGAGCGTCCTCGTAAAGATATAGGATCTTACAAAGATGTTAAGAAAGAATTCTGGTACATGTACGATGAATTGTTCTTTGCTAAAGAAAACCCTTATAGCGAAGTAGAAAAGACCTATCCAAAAGAAGATTTACAAGCTTACTTTGATGAAGTCTATGATGCTTCCGATAGTGAGGAAGAGTGGTTTAGTAAGATTAAAACTTTTGCTGAAGCTCATGGTTATGCTATAAACCGTAAACTTTATAAAGAAAATCCTGAAAACTTTAAAGGTCAGGTAGGAGATTTCTGTGAGATGATAAGAGTCATGGCAACGACTAAAACTATTTCTCCTAATCTATACGATATCTTACAACTCTTAGGAAAAGAAAGACTTCAAAAGCGACTAGCCTTATTTATGAAATAAAATGTTCTTTAAATAGAGCATTTTTTTGTATACTAGGAATTTGTTTGGAAAAATAAAAAAAGAAGCAATTAAATAATTGCAAACGAAAAGAATACATAGAAATTA
>CANRHM010000035.1 GCA_947630415.1 uncultured Bacilli bacterium
TCGTCGTCAATATTTTTCTTATTTTTATATAAGGTAGAAGTTTCATCATTAAATAAATACTTTTTAATTCTCTTTGTTAAAAGTTTTATTTCCTTACCAAGTTCATTATTTTTAATTGAATTATATTTTATTTTTTTAGCAACTTGACTATTACTCTCTCTATACTCTTTTAATAATTTACCAAGTTTTAAAATATCTTCTTCGATATATATTTCATTAATGTTCCGTAAGGCAAAATTTTTATCTTTAGGATTAAAATATGATTTTAGATAATCAATATCTTCATTAGTTTTCTTTAATATAGGTGTATAATATTTTTCCTTTTCAATAGCAAGTTCTACTAATCTTTTTAAGTATCGTTGTTCATCAAGACTAATTTTACCCTTTCTTCTATAACCTATCTTTTTATCAGTACATTTATAATTAGGACATTTTTCTATAAACGCAAAATGAATATGAGGTTGATGTTCCCTATTTGTATGTATAGAAAAAACATAACTCATATTTTTAATATCTTTGAATCCACAATACTTTAAGAATTGTGGCATTATTTCTTTTGCTACTTTTTGTTCTAATGTTTTAATATCAATATTTTCAAAAAGATATTCCTTTTTAAAACTTAATATACCTTTCCATAAGTTAGAATTTACGATATATTTTTTATAATTTTCTTTAAGTCTTATAATATCTTTTTTAGTAGCATAAGAACCATTTTCTAATATAAGATTATAATTTTCGTTTCTAGTATGTCCCATATAATACTCAAACATTCCAACCGTCTTTTTCTTTTCATCAGAAAAATAATCTATCATATCATCAATGTCTTTTAAACGATTGTTTTTATAGTTTAAAGTTTTATTTGTGTTATCTCGTGAAGTAAGTGCTAAACAATATTTACTTTTAAAAATAACATTAGGACTTTTATTATTCATTAAAATTATCCTTATTATTTAAAACTTCATTAAGACATTTATCTTCTTTAATATCAGCATTAGCTAAATAACCAAAATTGGCAAAATGTTGTTGTGATAATAAAAAATGTTTATTTTGTTTTTTAGCCAACTTTTCTAAATTATTATTTAATTTTTCTAATATTTTATCTATATTTTTTAAATAATTTATTTCTTTAGGTTCGTTGATATATTTTTCAAGAATAGCATTAACAATTTTATTTGTGGAAGTAGAATTATCTTTTGCAACTAAAAATAACCTATCATATATACTATCATCAATTCTAATTGTTAATTTCTTCATATTCACCACTTACATAATTTTTAATACTTAACTCACCTTTATCATTTTTATAAACAATAAGAATAGATCCATTCGGATCCTTTAGTATTTTTGTTACATAGTAAATAAGTTTCCTAGAATTAGCATTCTTATTTTTTTCTATTGCTTTATATGAATATTTGTTAGAATTATTAAAATAATTTTCACCAAACATTTTATATTTTTTTAACCAAGAATATAATCTTCGTTGTGGAGTTTTGGAATCTAATATATTCATATCAAATCCACCAGCAACAAATATTTCTCTGGCAGTTTTTTCTTCGTGAGTTAGTTTTTCTTTTATCGCCCACATCTTAAAACTATTTTTATATACTATCTGACTTTTATTTTTTATTCTTTCAACATTAGGATTACTTAATAATTTTTTTATTTCATAATCATTATATACTCTAACTTTCTTCATCTTTTATTACCTCGCTTTTAATTAATTTATTTTGTTCTTCATAATATTTATCAAATCTATTTATATATGTTTGATAACCAAGTTCTACAATATAGTTAAGCATTTTCGTAAAGTTCATATTGTTTTTCTTTGCTAATAACTCAACTCTTGTTTTTAAGTTATCGTCCATTCTAATAGAAAATTTAACTATTCCCCTATTCATAAAACCTCCTATTTCAAAATATTTATAGTAGCCACTTTCTATATTTTTAAGGGTATTTTCCCAATAAAAATATTAGATATTTTTAATGAGCATAAGATATACGCCACCCAAATTCATTTTATCTACATAAATACGGCGATAAAATGGGTGGCATAACTATTTTTGCACTTGCAAAAATGACTACTTTTCTTATAGAAAGTGGCTACTAACTATTAAAAATACCCTTATTTTAAACAAAAATTATGACTACTAAATTTATAGAAAGTGGCTACTTATGTAATTCATCATAATATTTTTGTGCTTCCTGCTTTTCTACAAAGTCATCATAATATTTGTCGTGTGGTTTTTCCAATTCAAATTGAGTATTGGAATTTTCTAAAGTAAAATCGATTAGTTGCATACCATCAATCGTTTCCCTATTTGAATTTTCTACTTGATAATGTAAATGATTACCATTGGCATATCCAGTAGTTCCTACACTTGCTATTTCTGTCCAATGTTCTACTTCGTCCCCAACTTTTACCTTTGCACTATTAGGATAAAGATGAGCAAATATAACATAATAAGTTTCTTCATAATCTTTATTACATTTTATTGTAATTAAGTTTCCTATCTTGTTTCCACTTATCTCATAACTTACATTAGTGTCTTGTGTAAAAGTTACATCTTCCACTACTCCACTACAAACTGAATAAACGGGTGTTTCAGCTGCTACTGCTAAATCCCAACCACTATGAAAATCACTTATTTCAAAAATGGTTCTTTGTTCATTGTAATAGCTAGTTATAAGAAAGTCTTTATCTAGTGGCAAATTAAAATGTCCTGTACTAACTTCCAAATATTCTTTATTTTCATTTATATTAGTATCAGTACACGCTACCATATTTTTTACTCGTTGGTCCTCACAAACTGTTTTCATTTCTCTGGCAGTTTTTTGTTCTTTGTTTTGATTCATTGTATATAAAGTTTCTAATGCTAGAGTTGTATCTTCCAAATGAAAATATAAAAGTCTTTGCAGTGGCACATATCCATCTTTTAAATAATTATTTACTGCTAATAGATAAGCATCTGAATATTCAAGATTATTTTGTACTTTTTCTTTTGTAAGTTTAGCACCAAAAAAATCAAATAACATTAAGACACAACATAAAACTACTAAAATACAACCAATAAATAATACAGAGCTACCACAAATTACTTTTATTAATATGTTCTTTTTCTTTTTAGATTGCATTATTTATATTTATAAAAAATGGAAGAATAATAATTCTTCCCTTTATCTAAAATTTCAATTATTTTTTCCTTTGGAATTAAGTCTAGCAAAAAATCCATAAATGATTCATTTGGATCTTCAAATTCTTCTTTATATATTCTTTTGAATTTATTTTTTAATGCAGTTTCACTTAATATTCTTGTCATTTTTCTTCTTCACCCATCTTTTCTAGTTCAAGTGGTGTAGCGAGTATTTTAATTCTTATTCTATTTTTAGAATTAATGGTAAGTAAAAACTCTCCCATTTCAGATTGCATTAAAAACTCTTTTTGAGTGTCAGTTAATGGGTTTTGATAAAACAATTTTAAGTATGTAGTTAAATCATCTTCTTTTAACATACCTACTAATTGATATTGACAATTATTAAAAATCGCCGTCGCACTTCTAACACTATCATCATCACCTAAAAAATCGTGAATACTTTGAGTTGCTGGAATAAATGCACCGTGATACTTTCTAATTCTTCGTGCGATTTGTTCAAATGTTAGTAAAACATCACTATCCGTATTTTTTAAATACAAATGAAATTCATCTACTATTACAGCAATATTTTTTATTTCTCTTTTATCAGTTGTTTTATCATTTATAATTTTATTTCTTACAATAATATTATTTAAGTAAGTTAGTAAATTTACTAATTGAGTTGTAATAATTCTTTTATTTTTACTATATAACAAATCCTTTACATTAAATGCTATTAAGTTTGATTCAAGATTAACCGAAGTATAACCATTAAATAACATAGCATCAGTTCCTACTTTAAATCTATCCAGTAGTATTTCTAATTTATCAACAATTTTTAATTGTTCTTGATTAGTTATCATATTACGATAATCTGGTAAGAAGTCGATTAAATCTGAAAAAATAGGATAATCTGTATTTTCTAATTTTTCCAAACTAGATATTTTAGTATTCTTTGTAATACCAAATCTTTTATATAGTTTTTCAATCATATCAAGCATAACTACGACTTCGCTTTCTTTTATTTCTTCAAAAGCACACTTAATAAATGTTTCTAATGATCCTAAATGTTTAGCAAGTGGACAATCATCATAGTTTATTGTATTCACTGCACCATCTTCCTTTTCTTCTTTATCACTTGGAAGAAATCTAACTTGTAATGGATTAATTATTCCACCACTAGCAGAATACATATCAATATATTCGCCTTTATTTTTTCTAACTAATTCTTCATATTCGCCCTCAGCGTCAAATAAAAAGCACTTATTACCACGATTAATTTCATTAATTATCATTTTTTTTAGAGTAAAGCTCTTACCACCACCAGTAGATGCAATAATGGCAAGATTACTTGATGGTCTAGTAGCGTCTTTATGATAAATATCAAAAATTATTGGTAGTGCCGTATGAATATCAGTTCCTATCATATAACCTGTTTCATCATTAAAATTAGTTATCGTTAAAGGGAATGATGCTGAAAGAGTTAAACTTGGAAGATATATATGATAATCTTCAAAGCCAGTTTTATATAATTCAAATGCTTTCCAACCTTCCATTTGTCTTAATCTAGGTATATCTAACTTTATATGGAACACATCAGCAATTTTCTTTAATTCTTTAATTTTATCTTCTCTTTGCTTTTTATTACCATTTACTACAATAATAAAGTCAACTTCCTTAATTTTTTCATCACCATTTTTAATTTGCGTCATTAATGCTTGGAAGTTTTCTTTTTCCGTATCCATTTGAGTAGCATCAGATAATTTTCTTGTTGTACTTCTTTCAGATATTAAAAATTCATAATTGCTATCTAATCTTCTTACTAGTTCGTCAGTTGGTATAGTATCTTGTATATGAATACAACATCTAGTATCTGGAACATTAAATAATTCTTCAAAAAATAACTCATCAACAAATGGTGGAACATTTTTTATTGTAACAACTTGTATTTCTTCTTCATCTGCTTTGATATGTCCAACATTTTCTCTTATGTAAAAAGGTGATATAAGTTCCGTTAAATCACTCCACATTAATTGTTCTAAATCAGCATTAGACATATAAAGATTAACTAAGAATTGATATATTTCTAGTTTATTAGTCATTTCTTTAATATTTAATCTAGGTGTCATATTATAGCATTGCATTGTTACTTCTTCAGATAAATGTTCTAATGCTTTATCATTATCGCTTATTAATACAAAATAGTATCTACTTGTTGTTGTAAGATTTTGTTCTTCGAGTAATTCTAACCTATCATATCTTTCTTTTAAAAATGCGATTCTTTCTTCGTCATTAGAATTTTGTTCAATTAATTTTTGATAATAATCTTTATTAGCATTTAGATCTATTTTATCATCTAATTTGTAAATTCTTAAATTTAAGTCTTTTAGCTGATATAAATACTTTAATTGATTAAAGAAATTATTTTTTTGAACATTAGAAGTTAATGATAAATCTATGGCATCCACCGAAAATACTCTGGCATAAGACTTATCACGAAGTATAATAAGACCATTATCGCCAACATAATCTACATTAATAAAACTACTAGCATTTCTAAATTTTTGCTTCATAGTTTTTTTAGTTAAATATACTTTCTTTAATTTTTCTCGCTTATTTGCGAAGTTTCTTATTACCCTTTCTTCTTTTAATTCCTTTTTTTCTTCTTTTCTTTTTTCTTTATTTTTCACATTCACTCACCCGTCTTTCTATTTTATATACATATACTTTATCTCGCAATAAATATTTAATAATTAAACCTATTACCTTATACATTCTATTTTTTTTACTAACATTAATTGGAAGTAAGCAAAAAATTCCAATCATAAAACCAATAATCGCTGGTATTTTTAGTGGAGTAAAACAAAATAAAACAATAAAAGTTATAATCATAGGTAAACCAATAATAATATCAGTTGTTTCAATACCTCTAAAACCTAAATCTCGTCTAATTGATTTAACTGTTATATACATTTTTATACCTCCTTCTTCTTAAATCTAAACATCACATAATACTTTTTCTTCTACGATAATAAGATGGATTATAACTTGCCCGTGGCATTACTTTTCTAACAGTATTATTTAAACTATTTGCCCCAGCATTTATGAAAGCATCACTAGCACTAAACTTTTTATTATTTTGTTTGTTCCCTAATCTTTGTCCAGCCACATACATTTTACTGCCCATAGTTGATGCAAGTCGTTGCATTCTAGTAGGAGATTCACCATTAGCTGAATCAGTTACACCAAGACTACCTAAAGCAACACCACTCTGTGATAAAACTTGTGATCCTAATGATTTTCCACCTTTTATAGCACCACCAGTTGCTAATAAACCAGCACCTAATGTTGCACCAGTAGCAACTGTTGCACCAATTCCAGCCATTTTTCCATAACCCATTAATGACATTAATTGTTCTCTACCACTAGAAGCACTTACATTAGCACCAATGAATCTATTAATTACTTGACTACCTGTTAAGATAAATGTTGCACAACCTAGATATAATAAAGACTTAATAGTTATATTCATAAAAGTATTACTAAAGAAAGTAGTTGCATTTATTTCTTGCATTACCATAATTGTTAGATTAACAATTAACATTAGAACAACACTTTGGAGTGCTAAAGATACTAATTGTTCTATAACTGCTCCTCTTCGTTGCTTATTGCCAATACTAGTTGCGAAAACAATTGGCGATATTACAAATAGAAATAAAAATTCAATTTGTCTTCTTCCTAACATTATTCCAGCAAAAAATAAACTATATAAAAAAAAGCCACCACTTAAAATACACATAACCCAATTTATTTCATATTTATAATCTTTTTCATCTGATAATATAACTCTTGATTTTGTAACATATTTATCAAGATACTTCTCATCACTATCAAAAGAGCCATTTTCTACTAATTGTTCTATACTTTTATCTTCATCAAATTTATCACTATTTTTATATCCATCTCGATAAGAAATAAACATAGTTAATAAAGAGCTACTTAACTTTGTATCCGCATTAGTTTCAAATATGTTACTTGTATAATTTGTTAGAGTTAATGAAAAATTAGAAACTTGAACAAACATAAATGTAGATAACATAATTAAACCCCCACATTTAATAATTTCTATTGCTATATTCTTAATCGAAGTTTCATTATCTGCATCTAAAATCTTATTAATAAATTTCCATATTATAAATAACGCAAAAAGTGTTATAGATATAGCCATAATTCCTGTATATAAATTTTTAAAAAGATCGTTGTTAGATAGTGAATTGATTATATCAAAAGCATTTAATTTTTTTATTACTTCAATAAGTCCATCTATCATATTATAGATAAAACTTACAATATACCACCCTAGACTTCTTAATAAATCAAAAACTTTTATCATCATAAAGCATTAACCTATGTGAATAATCTAATTATAATATTAACCATTGATATAGCAAATAAAATTCCGAATATTCCAATTAAAGTTTGTTTTATTCCTGCTTTTACTCTAGGTTTTTGGTCGAAATCAACAATCGCATACATAATAAAACTTATTACAAGAGCAACTCCAGCTAATGATAAACCAATTGCTAAAGCCCAATCCGTAATTTGTTTAATAATTTTTAAGACGGTATCAACAGTATATGTTCCACCTTCTAATTCTTGAATTGCTAAAAAATTTATTAATTTTTTCATTATACTTCACCCTTTCTACTAATTTATTTTGACATTTCTATATCTTTATCTAATCTTTTGATTAATGTATTATCTATGTGAGAATTAACTATATCTTTATCGCAAATAATACTTTCTATTCCAACTTTATCGTTATTTCCAGCAACATAATATTTTCCATAGAATGAATTATCTCTATCTGAATAGTTCCTCTCAAATATTAATGGTACAGTATTTTCACAATTTGAGTGATAAATCGCAAAAAAACCTTTTTGCTTCGATTTTAAAGCTCCATCTACATAGATGTCGTTATCAACGATAAAGCCGATAACTTCATAATATTGATTAAACTCTTCACTATATGCTTGTCCTCTAACTAATGGACCTATTCCCGTAGGTTTTAGTTCTAGTTCTTTTGTGTTTGAATTTTTAATAATGTCTAAACATCTTTTTATTTTTTCTTCCATTGTGGAATTATCTAATTCTTCCATAGATTGATAATACCAAGTACAATTTTCTATTAATTCTGACTTTTCTTCTAATACTTCCTTAATAAATAAGTTATTTTTTACCATATAACTTTGCTCTTTTGCACACCATAAATCTAAAGTAGTAAAAAAGACTTGATTATCATAATCAAGTCCTAAAAAATAATACTTATTGCCATCAAGACCTATAAATGCTTGACCTTTTTTTATTTCATCTTTCATACTCATCATTTCCCCTTTCTTTTTTTTCAAAAGGATTATCATTTTCATAAGCTACTGCAAAATCATAATTCTTTAAAAATTTAGTATAACCAAGAATAATATCATCTGAACCATATAAATCTCCCTCAAAAACTTTAACTTTATTTTCATTTTGTATAAAAGTTGCTTCACCTAAATTCCCAGTTTTTTTGTTATGAGTGAATAAATATAAATAATCATTACCATTAATTTGTAATTTAGCTTTGGTTAATTTTTCAATCGGCGTTAAATCATCTTGTGTTTGATTATCGCTATTTTTTATTGTTCTTCTATCATCATTAAACTTAGTTGGTAAACCCCCATAACCACATATTTTATATTCACCATCATCAATAACTATATAATCTTCCAAATGATATTTTTTTACTTCGTCTTTCAAGATTTTAAAATCTTCATCAGTAAAATTTTCTTCTTCTTTTAATTCTTTCCAATCATCATAATCTACGTGGCACATAGTTGACTCACTATGACAAATAGTATCATATACATATTTTAATAATGGGCTTAATTCACTTACTTTAGGTAAAGATAACTCTACTCCATTATTTTTTTCTACCAAATTTAATAAGCAATTTTCAATTTCTATTGAATTTGCGTCATTATAATCACACCCAATATCTGACGTATTAAAATACTCTATAGCATTTGCTATTTGATGAGTAGATAAATTTTCTACTAAATAATTAACATATAAATCGTCTGAATCATTCCAATAATTTAATATTTTATATTTATACTTCATAACTTATCGTTCCATTTCAGTTACAGTGTTTTCTTTATTTTGATTGCTAGAAGTATATACTTTATTATTTTTTCTATCAGTAATTTCAAAACCTAAAATATCTATTGTTTTTTCTTTAAATGTTTTACCATCTTTTTCAATATCTTTTGAATAAGTAGCAATTCTACCTTTTACAGTAATCCAATCACCTTTTTGAATAACCGCACCATAAGTTTTAACTAATTCGCCTCTCAATATAATTGGTACATATTGTGTAGTTCCATTATTATTTTGAGCTAAATCGAATCTTAACAATTGTTTACCATTTGAAGTTGTATAAACATCATTAATATTTGCTACATTCCCTTCTAATTCAAATCTATTTCTTGAATTTCTTACTTCTCTTTCCATTTCGTTTTTCATCTTTCTAATCTCTCCTTTTCTATTTTGTATTTATCCATAACGAATCTCCATAATTTTGTTTCAAATTCGTTAGTTGTTTCCAAATCACAATTGTTATCACATAAAAAATCTAAAAAATCACAATTTTCTTGTCCATTTCTTGATAATTGACCTATATTAAATATAATTACCTTTGGGTATTTTCCCATTACTATATCTTCTTTTAGGTGTTCAAATTCTTTTCTGCCTTTTAAAGTATGACGGTCTTTTACTCTATCAAAATAAATAGTATAATCATAATTTTTCGTAAGACACCAATCTATAATCTTATTTATAAAATTATCTTTTAGTTTTTTACTTCTACCTATCAAGCTAACATATACAGCAACTTTTTCCATATTCTTTACCTTTCAAATTATTGTATAAAAACATTAATTTATATCATACTTTCGTTATCTAAATCAAATACAAATACTAATTGTTTATTAGTGTTAATTTTGCAAGTAATTAATGTTAAATTACTTGCATTTTTATTTTTAATAAGATTAGCACTACCAGTCTTATCTACTTCATAAAATCTTTTTAATTTATATGAATATTTAATACCGTTATAATAAACATAAGCATAGTCATCTATTTCAAGTTTTACTAAATTATTAAAATAAGCATATTGCCCTGTTCCACTATGCCCTGCTAAAATAAAATTACCATTTTTTATATTAGGATAGTCAGAACCATTTAATATTTCAATATTTTTATTTACATTATTTTTTGAGGAAGTTATATCATATAACCCTTTTTTTAAATTAATTTTAGGAATTTCTAAAATAGCGATAAAATCTTCATTATTATTAGATAAGTTATTTGTATTAGATTCAACATTATTTTTTTGTAATTTTATAAAGTTTTTAATTTTATCTTCTTCTTGTTTTTTAGCAAAGTAAATGTTAAATTGTTTTAATGATATTATGCCAATACCAAACACAAGAAGTAAAAAAGAGCCGATATAAATAACTCGACTCTTATTTTTTCTTTTTATCTTTTCTTTTTTCTTTATTAAATTCATATATGAATTCTCCTATTCCAATAGTAATTGCAATAATTCCTATTAATTCAATAGTACGATTATCTTTTATTTGAGTATCTGGCACACGAATATTTACCATAGTAAATTCTATAACTTTACCATCTTCAGTGATTTCAAAGTATTGCTTTTCTGTATTCAACTCATAATGTTCTAGTGTTTCTACCTCTTGCCAATAGTAATAACCATATTCAAGTTCTAATTCAATATCACCATTTTCATCAGTAGTGTATAAACCAAGAAAATTATCATTAATATCATAAAGTTCAAACTTAACACCAACTAATGGATTACCATTCTCATCAGTCTTATGTAATTTAACTTTGGAACGAATAATATCATTAACTGCTGAAAATTCGATTACTTCGCCATCAGTATCAACTATAAATGAGATTTTTTCAGTATTTAAAACTAAATTCTCTAATGTTTCTACTTCTAACCAGTAATATTCTCCATATTCTAGCTCTACCTCGATATAACCATTCTCGTCAGTTTCATAAGTACCTAGTAAATTATTATCTTTATCATATAGGTTATATTTAATCCCTTTTTGTGGTACTCCTTTATCGTCAGTTTTATATAACTTAACTTTGGAACGAATAATGTCATTAACTGCAGATAACTTGATTACTTCTCCGTCAGCATCAACTACAAAAGGTATTTCTTCGGTATTTAAAACTAGATTCTCTAATGTTTCTATCTCTTTCCAGTAATACTTGCCATATTCTAGCTCTACCTCGATATAACCATTCTCGTCAGTTTCATAAGTACCTAAATAATTGTCCCATCTATCATATAGGTTATATTTAATTCCTTTTTGTGGCACTCCTTTATCATCAGTTTTATATAGTTTAACTTTAGATCTAATAGTTCTATTAATAGCTTTAAGTCTTATTACTTCGCCATCAACTCTTACTTTAAATGGAATTAAATCAGTATTTAAAACTAGGTGTTTTAAAGTCTTTACT
>CANRHM010000036.1 GCA_947630415.1 uncultured Bacilli bacterium
GAACGGTACGTACGGTGGTGTGAGAGGACGGCAGTTAGTCACTGCCTCCTACTCGATTTATAATAAGGAAAAGGAGGAAGATTATGCTTATTAAATCCAGTGCCATAGATCGCCTATTAAGAGAAAATCCTCAATTAGGAGAAAGAAGATTTGGTCTTCCCGATATTGGACTTAGAAATGATAAAGAAGAATTTAATCCAACGGTGCAAAAGATTGCCGATGCGATTAATTTTTATGGATATGAAGTACGTGATGATAAGATTACTACAGTTCCTGATATTGATTTAGGAGGGGGAAATCCAATTTCGTTTAAACCATTTCCTTTGTCGATTGAAGCGATGAAGAAGTCTTTGGAAGATGAACATCTTTATAGATATCCCTATACCGAAGGGGATGACCGTATTCGAAAGGTACTCTTAGACTACGTTGAAAAAGAAGGATTCATCAATATGGAGCCTTATAGTTATAAAGACGTAGATGAAAAAGGATTATCGGTTCATAATCTTACTTTTCTACCTTCGACTTCGATTGCTTTCAATATCCTCATTAATATTATTAGTAAACCAGGAGATGTCGTTCTTATTCCAGGACCAAACTATGGCTTATTTACGATTCGAGCAGAACGAGCAGGAGCGGAAGTGGAATTACTTCCTCTAAGTAAGGAAGATCATTTTTTAGTAGATCCAGAAAAGTTAGCAAATAAAATTGATGATATCAATGAAAGCCTTCAGAAAGTGTATCACCGAAGAAAAGGATATGTTCCAAGAGTCGTGGCTTTTTTAAATACCAATCCTAATAATCCTACCGGTAAAGTGATGGGCGAGAAAGAAGCTGATCGCTTAAAACAAATTGGTGAAGTTTGTCTTAAACGAGGGGCTTTTGTAATCGATGATTTGGTGTACCGTGATATTTCTTTTGATGAAGAGAATCTTGCTAAACCGATGGCTACCATTCCAGGCATGTTTAGAAATACGATTTCTTTATTCGGATTATCTAAAAGTTATGGCCTAGCTAGTCTTAGAGCAGGTTTCGTAGTCGCGGATGAAATCATTATTCGGGAAGTCATCAATCGTATTTTTCAAGAGATGGATTCTGCTCCTGATATCGTAGGGCAGGCTTTGAAAGGGGCTTTTAATGCCTCTTCTAAAAGGGAAGAAGCCTATAACACTTATTTTAGGGAATTGAGAAGTCTCTATTATGAAAAATATCAACTTTTGAAGGCTTTGGTTGAGGGTATTAATACAGTTGATCAAAGCTTAGTGGATAAAGTAAGAAAAGAAATAGAGGACGTCTTGAAAGAAGAATCTTCCCTTATGTTGGAAGGGCTTCCCTATGTATCTTTTCCTAAAAATCTAGAAGTGGAGTCGGGGTTCTTTGCTATCCTTGATTTTACTAAAGTTAAAGGTATGCAGTACCAAAATGAAGTGATTAATAGTGAGAAAGATTTGTTGACGTTCTTTTATAAGACGTGTCGAATTCGTTTTCTAGTAGGACAATCTATTTCTTGGCCTTATCCCGAGGAGTTGGTGGGAAGAGTTACTTTTGCGATGGAAAGTAGTCGTCTAATTAAAGCCTTTAATGAAATGCGAAAAGCCCTTTTACTTCTTACTAAAAAACAAGCTTATGAGATTCGAAAAAACCGAATTGAAGATCAAGAACAGATGGCTCATATTAAAATTGATGGTTGGCGAAGTGCTTATGATCAGATTATCGCTTCTAAATATTTGAAACAATTGAATTATGAAGAGCAGACAGCTCGTTATATTCAAAGTTTTGAAGAATACAAAGATTTGGTCTTGGTGGCTGTTAAAGGAACTGAAGTATTAGGTTACAGTTGTTTTGACCCTTTCGAGAAGACGAGGAAATACGATGCAGAGTTAATTAGTTTATATATTAAACCGAATTGTGTACGACAAGGAATTGGTACCCATCTCTTTAAAGAAACGGCTAAAGAACTTTTAAATCAAGGAAGATACAATATGATTGTGTGGTGCTTAGATGAAAACGAGCATGCTAAGGCTTTCTACACGAAATTAGGTGGAAAAGTAGTGGAAGAAAAAGAAGTTCTTATTGGTGAAGAAAAATATAAGGAGGTAGGCTTCTATTACGATTTGTCCATGGTGGTAGAGGCTAAATAGTAGTATATGAATGAAGAAAAGATAAATCGGCTCTTTGAACGTTTGGCTCTTTCTAAATTTCGTAGTCGTTTTCATTTAAAAGAAAAAGATTTTCAGTATATTGAGGCAAAAGGACTTTCTACTATTTGTTCTCATGCCCATGATTTTGTGGAAAAACGCCTTGCACCTTGTGAGATTCCAAACGATGGTAAACAGACACCTATGAAAGGGCATCCTGTTTTTGTTGCTCAACATGCAACCGCTTGCTGCTGTAGATCTTGTCTTTATAAATGGCATAGAATTGCACCTCATAAAGCTTTGACCAAGGAAGAACAAGACTATATTGTTACTGTATTAATGACATGGATAAAAAAAGAAATGGAAAGTCACGTTCAAAATAGTTCTAAAGAAAATGAAGTATGAAATTGTAATCATCTTTCCATACTATAATTGAAAGGATGGTTAAGATGGACCAAAATAATGAGTTGTTAGAATATATCTATCGGGATGCCGAGATGAGTTGCTTTAGTTTAACCGAGTTATTGAAAGATTTGAAAGGAAAAGACAATAAGATTACCCCAACGGTAGAAAATATCTTAAAAGGATACAAACGTTACATGCAAGAAGCAGAAGAAAAATTGAAGGAAGCCAATGTAGAGTTGAAGAAGACAAGTCCCATGGCTCGAATGGCTTCTAGTATGGGCGTAAAACAAGAAGTGAAGAAGGACAACAGTGATGCATCTATTGCCGATATGCTCATTAAAGGTATTTCGATGGGAACCTTGGATATGGAAAAAAGAATCAATAATTATAAGGCAGATGCTAAAAAAGATATTCTAGGTTTTGCCAAAGATTTTTATAAATTTCAACAAGACAATTTAGAATCGTTAAAATCCTTTTTATAAAAACGAAAAATTCTAGTGTAACGCTAGGATTTTTTGTTATAATAAAAATAGAATGGAGAAGCCCATGAAAAAGAAAAAAACAATGTGGTTCATTGCTTTGTTTATTTTCCTTCTTGTAGGAATATTTTTGGTATGTTTGCTTATTAATAAAAGAGAAAAAGCACAAAAGCAAATGGAAGAGATTAAAAGCCATTATGGAGAAGTAGTACAAGTGATGGAAGATAGTTCTCTTTATAGAAAAGAGGAAGATACTTTTGTGCCGGTGGGAACTGTTTATAAAAATCAAATAATGAAACTCGATAAATTAGATGTTCATAGTGAAAACGATGTTTATTTTAAAGTACAAGGTGAACCTTTTTATATTTTGTATCGGGATGTGATGGGAAAGAATGAGAGTGATCAGGGAACTGTTTTATTCTTTGAAGAAAAAGTAGTAACCAAGGAAGAGGTTACCTTTTATAAAGAAGGGGTTAAAGCATTTACTTTGAATACTTCGGTAGAAGTCCAAATTATAGAGAAGAAAGACGATAGTTACATCGTACAATTTGGAGAATGTGAATATGAGATTTTTGAGAGTGATGTAGAAGAAGTAGTACCTACAGAAAAAATGGCACAAGTTTTAGAAGAAGAAATCCCCGTACTCCATTATTCGGGTATGAATCAAGAAATAATAGAAAAACAACTTTCGTGGTTAGAGGAAAAAAAGATAAAAACACTTACTTTTGAAGAATGGAAAAAATGGCACGATGAAAAAGTGTTGCTTGCTCCATCCCATGTACTTCTTTTATTCGATGTAGTGGATCAAAATCTTGCTTCTTTCTTAAAGGAGAAGGGTTATGCTTACACCACTATAAGTGAGACTGGACTTACGCCTTGGGTACATAAAAATACATATGCTAAAGTGGAAGATAAAGAAAAAATTCCGACTTTTAAAATGACTGAGGATTTAACGAAAGAAGAATTTAATAAAATTTTATTACATGAAGTGGAACCGATGGAAGAAGAATCTCTTTTTGCAGATAAAGTGGCCGTACTCAATTATCATTTCTTTTATGATGGAAATGTGGGTAATAATTGTGGTGAGACGATTTGCCTTGATAGTAGAAAGTTTGAACAACATTTAACTTATCTTAAAGAAGAAGGATTTAAGACGGTGACCATGGAAGAATATCGAGCATGGATGTATGGTGAAATTAACTTGCCTCGGAAAAGTGTTCTTTTGACCATCGATGATGGCGCAGCAGGCACTTCCAAAATTAACGGCAATATTTTAATTCCGATGCTAGAGAAATACGATTTACATGCAACACTTTTCTTAATTACGGCTTGGTGGGATTTAGCGAATTATCAATCGGATCACTTGGATGTAGAGTCACACGGATATGATATTCACATCTCTCAAACCTGCGATGGCTCTTCCAACGCGAGAGCACTTTGCTTAAATAAGACAGAATTGTTAGAAGACTTACAAAAGTCAGTTGATATATTGAAGACTAAGATTGCTTTTTGCTATCCGTTCTATGCCTACAATAATACGGTTGTAGAAGCTGTAAAAGAAAGTGGATTCCAATTAGGCTTTGTAGGAGGCAATACCAAATCTAAACGAAGCAATAACAAATATTTAATTCCAAGATATATCATTTACGATAGTACTACACAAAATCAATTTATAAATATGGTTTCCTAAATTTGGAAAATCGTGTAAATATGAAAAATAAGAGGAGTATTCCTCTTTTTCATGCTATAATAAGACGTATCCACATATAATATTAAGATTGAAGGAGAAATGCTATGTTATCACTTAAAAATATAAAGAAGAGTTATACGACTGGTGAATTCACTCAGCACGCTTTGAAAGGGATTAGTATCGATTTTCGGAAAAATGAGTTTGTTGCGATCCTTGGAGCCAGTGGTAGTGGAAAGACCACATTATTAAATATTATTGGTGGACTCGATCGTTATGATAAAGGTGATTTAATTATCAATGATCGATCTACTAAAAAGTTTAAAGATCAAGATTGGGATGCTTATCGTAATAACTGTATTGGGTTTATCTTCCAAAGTTATAACCTTATTAATCATATCAATGTTTTAGATAATGTAGAATTAAGTATGACATTAAGTGGTGTTAGTGCCAAAGAACGAAGAGATAGAGCCATGCAAGCGCTTGCTAAAGTAGGACTTAAGGATCATGCTCATAAGAAACCGAACCAATTATCGGGAGGTCAGATGCAACGGGTGGCCATCGCAAGAGCCTTGGTAAACGATCCGGATATTATTTTAGCGGATGAGCCGACCGGTGCTTTGGATTCGCAGACCAGTATTCAAATCATGGATTTAATTAAAGAAATTGCTCAAGATAAGTTAGTCATCATGGTTACGCACAATCCAAATCTTGCCAATCAATATGCTAGTCGTATTGTTGAACTTAAAGATGGAGAATTAAAGAGTGACTCTAATCCAATTACCGAGGAAGAAGATAATAACACGATCTTTTCGATTAAGAAAACAGCGATGAACTTCTGGACTGCCTTGAAATTATCGTTCAACAATATTAAGACCAAAAAGGGACGTACTTTCCTTACAGCATTTGCTTCATCAATCGGTATTATTGGTATAGCCCTTATCTTATCGTTATCTAATGGATTCCAAATTCAAATTGATAAGTTTGAAAGTGAAACTTTATCCAATATGCCTATCATGATTAGTGGACAAGCGATGGAAATGGATGAAGAAATGATGCTTGAAATGAGTAATCAATTAACCAGTTCTTCTTTGGAAGAATATCCTGATGAAGAAACTATCTATCGCCAAGAATCAATGGTAGATCAAGTTTTCCATACCAACAATTTAAGCAGTGAATATATCGATTATATTGAAAAAGTAAATCCTAGTGATGTGGCAGGTATTGGTTATACGCGTATGATTGGACTCAATATTTTAACAAAAGCAGAAGACAAATATAAATTAGTAGATACCATGATGACGAACTTTACGAGCCTTCCTAAAAAATTAAAGGAAGGTACTAGTGGTGTTATTGAAGACAACTACGATATTTTGTACGGAAGAGTACCTACTGAAAAAGAAGAACTTCTCTTGGTAGTAGATAGCAAAAATCGTGTTAGTAGTACTATTTTGGATGCTTTAGGTTTCTCTACTTCAGAAGAAATTTCATTTGATCAAATTTTAGATAAAGAATTTAAACTTATCCTAAATGATGACTATTATCAGTCTTTAGGAAAATACTTCATGCCGAACCTTGATTATGAAAAGTTATATAACAAAGATACAGCGCTTACCTTAAAATTTGTGGGTATTGCAAGAGGCAAAGAGGATAAGAAAGTTTTAACCAATAACTCTAGTGCTTATTATACCGAAGATTTAATTGATTACGTGGTTAGCCAAAATAAAGATTCTAAGATTGTAGTAGCACAACAAAAAAGTGATTATAACGTTTTAACAGGGCAAGCTTTCCCTGAAGAAAATAGTAATTTATTAAGTACCGATATGACAAAGGATGCACTTCTTACGTATTTAGGAAGAGATAGCGTTCCAATGATGATTAGTCTTTATCCTAAAAGTTTTGAAGCAAAAGATCATATCGTCTCTTATTTAGATGACTATAACGAAGGAAAAGAAGAACAAGATCAAATTCTCTATACCGATATGGCGGAAATGATTTCAACTTTATCTGGAAATATCATGGATGCGATTACCATTGTCTTAATTGCATTTTCTGCTATTAGTTTGGTGGTATCATGTATCATGATTGCCATTATAACCTATATATCCGTTTTGGAGCGAACGAAAGAAATCGGTGTTTTACGTGCTTTAGGTGCCAGAAAGAAAGATATCAAACGGGTATTTAATGCCGAGACCTTTATCATTGGAGTAGCTTCTGGTCTTCTTGGAATAGGTATTGCGTGGTTGCTTACCATTCCTGCTAATAACATCATCGAAGGATTAACCGATCTTCCAAATGTAGCAAGACTCAATCCAGTTCATGCTTTATTGTTGGTTGCCATCAGTGTTTTCTTAACGGTACTAAGTGGAAGCATTCCATCACGTATTGCCTCTAAAAAAGATCCAGTCGAGGCTTTAAGAACGGAATAGATTTACGTAGTGGTTTTTGACCTCTTGTTTGGAAATACTTCTTCTAAATAGGAAGAAGGATACCACTTATCCATTAACACATCCATTTCTCCTTGTGGAGGAATGCCGCTTTTTCTTTCTTCTTCCCGGTTAAAGGCAAGAAGTGAGATACTAAAATCGAAGACGAAAAATAAAATCATAATATACGTGATGATGCGACCCGGAAGTGCACTAATGTGATCGATTCCCTTATCTAAGAAAGGGGCTATCCACTTGACAAAAACAAGGGCAAGCAATCCCCAAAAGAGCATGACGGGAACACTCGTTCTTCCTTGAAAGTTTAAAAAGTGATCGGAATAGTCCCAAGAAATAACGTGGAATAATGCTTCTTGTAGGTAAGATGCCAAAAATTCAAAGATTCCACCCAAAAGGGAACCAAGTAAAAAAATTATGTACCCATTTCGAAAAAAGTAAAGGGTGACCATAAATAGTACGGCTCCAAATCCATACACTTGATTAAATGGACCATAGAGGAGTCCCTGTTGACCTACCCATTTTCCAGTCATAAAAAAATAAAGAATGGTTTCATAGAGGTAACCTACAAAACTTCCAATCACAAAAATCCAAATTAATTTATAGATGTGTAATCCTTCGGCAAAAGGCTTTTCTTTCATATATAATCCCTCGTTTATAATATGGAATAAATAAAAAAGAATATACTGTTGTATAAAAAAGAAAAGAGGATTCCATAATAAAAGTGTAGAAAAAATAAAAAAAGTTAGCACTCTCTATTGACAACTGCTAACTATGGTGGTATAACTAAAATTGAAAGGAAGGGATAACGATGACGTTAATTCCAAGAAAGTATTATTTAGACGATTTCTTTGATAACTTTTTAAGTGTTCCAGAGGAAAGTCATATGAAATGTGATATTTATGAAAAAGGAGGTAACTATCATATTGAGATGGATATACCTGGTTTCAATAAACAAGATATAGCTATCGAATGTAATAAAGGTTACTTAACCATTACGGCTGAAAAGAAAAACGAACAAGAAGATAAAGACGAAGAAAGAAATTATATTCGTCGTGAAAGAACTTATGGAAAATATCAAAGAGAATTTTATCTTGGTGATGTGGAAGCCGATAAAGTAAAAGCCGAATTCAAAGAAGGAATACTTAAAATTACCGTACCAAAGAAAACAGAAATCGATACGAAAAAAGTTATTGAGATTGAATAATCTAGAAAGCTGCTCTTTTGAGTGGCTTTTTTCTATAGGAAATAAAAGGGGGTTCTTCTTTGCACCAAAAATGGAATATGGTATAATAGAAGAAATCTATAAGGAGGCTTTATGTCTAAAAAAAGAAATATCATTATTAGTTTAGTAGTAACACTTATTTTTGCACTTGTCTTATTTTATTTTTTGTTGCCACCCCTCAATTTTAGTAGTTTTATCTTTTGGGTCTATGTATTGATGTTGTTGGTGGTATATACAATTGCATCCTTTGTGCTTTCGGTGGATTCTTTTGGAAGATTAGTAAATATTCCTTCTTCCTCCCCATGGGTTATTGGCGTAGGAGCCGTTATTTTGGTAGGAATTGGTATTGTTGATTTCATTTTATCGCCCGTTTTTCAGGCATCTAGTTATGCGAAACGAATTACGATTGATGAAAGTGCTAGTTTTACCGAAGATATCGATTTAGTTCGTTTTGATGCTTTACCTTTGTTGGATAAAGATTCGAGTCAAAAATTAGGTGACCGCGTCATGGGACAAATGCCAGAGTTGGTATCGCAGTTTTACGTTTCTGATTTATATACACAAATTAATTACAATGATAAGATTGTCAGGGTAACTCCTTTGGAGTATGCCGATTGGATTAAATATTTTGCCAATCGCAATGAGGGAGTAAAAGGCTATATCACCGTCAACTCGGTAACCGGAGAAGCTACGTTAGTGAAACTTGAAGAAGGTATGAAGTATATGCCATCCAGTCTCTTCCAAGAAGATTTGATGCGTCATGTACGGTTTAATTATCCGACAGAAATCTTTAAAACCCCTCAGTTTGAAATCGATAATGAGGGAAAACCTTACTGGATTGTTCCTCTTGTAAAGTATCAGGGAGTAGGATTAAAAGAGGATATTTATGGCGTTATCATTGTGGATCCTGTTACAGGAGCAATGCAAAAATATAACGTCGATGAAATTCCAACTTGGGTGGATCATGTATATGATGCCGAACTCATTATTGATCAAGTCAATAACTGGGGTGAGTACCGGGAAGGATTCTTGAACTCTCTATTCGGACAGAAAAATGTGGTACAGACGACAGAAGGTTATAACTATACGGTTATGAACGACGATGTCTATCTTTATACGGGACTTACTTCGAAGGTATCGGATGAATCTAACTTGGGATTTATTCTTACCAATATGCGTACGAAAGAGACCAAATTTTATTTAGTACCGGGTGCCGAAGAATATTCTGCCATGGCCAGTGCGGAAGGACAGGTACAACAAATGAGTTATGCGGCAACATTCCCTTTACTCATCAATTTGAATGGTACACCAACGTACTTGATCTCGTTAAAAGATAATGCAGGACTTGTAAAAATGTATGCCTTTGTCGATGTAGCCGATTATCAAAAAGTGGTTGTAAGTGATGCTTCGTTAGGAATAGAACAAGCAGCTAAGAACTATATTGGTGGAACAATTCAAAGCAATAAAGAGCGTCTTTCGAAAAAGATTCAGATTGCCTCGGTTACTACTGCTACCATTGATGGGATGACTTACTATTATATAATAGATAAAGACAATCAAAAGTATCGTGCTTCGATTAAAGTAAGTGAAAAAGTTTTGCCATTTATCAAAGCAAAGGATACTATTACCATCTATTATAATAGTGAAGATGAAGTCATCGAAATTGTCGATTTGGAATAGAACTCTATATAATATAAGGAAGAAGAAAAATAAAATTCTTCCTTTTTCGTTGGTAAAGTTTTCTAAATTGGAAGTTATTTCCTTCCTAGATTCTAAAAAAGGTTTGTCAAACGTCTTAAAAAAAGTTATAATGAGTTTTAGGGAAGAGGAAATAAAATGAATAATCTAAAGATAGGAGAGAAATATGTAATTCATTGTTATAAACATAATGGAAACATTCATCGTGCCTGGGACGAAGCAATTCTACTCGAGGTACATGATGACTATTTAGTCTTTGGAAACAACCGCACGAAGGTTATCGAAGCGGATGGAAGAAGTTGGAGAACCAAAGAACCTGCAGTGATGTATTTCTACAAAAATCGTTGGTTTAATGTCATTGGCCAATTAAAAAAAACAGGCATCAGTTATTATTGCAATATTGCGTCTCCGTTTATACTGGATGGACATACCATTAAATATATTGATTACGATTTGGACTTAAGAGTATTTCCAGATGGTTCTTTCAAGATTTTGGATCGTGGTGAGTACAACTACCATAAGAATCTCATGCACTATTCCGATGAACTCGATCAAGTACTCAAATATGAATTATCCAATTTGATTAATTGGGCAAGAGCCAAGGAAGGACCTTTTCAAAAAGGAATGGTCGATTATTTCGTCAATATATATAAAGATTGCAAAAGAGGTATAAGAACGAAGTCTTAAAAATTCGTTCTTTTTTTGGAAAAAAAGAGGGAGGAGTACATATAATAATAAGGAAACACTAAAAAAAGATTAAAAAAAAATAAAAAGGGTGTTGACAAATGTTCCTTCTAAATGGTACATTAATCAGGCAATTTGCAAATCGTTGAACTTTTTTTAAATGAAAGCCTTTAAAAATTTGAAAAAAATTAAAAAATTCGCTTGACTTTAAAGACAAGAAATGGTACATTTAGAAGGCAGTTCACAAAAAGAAACTGATAAAAAAGCATCTTTCCAAAAAAAGTCGAAAAAAGGTGTTGACAATAAAAAGAAAGACGTGATATATTAGTTTGCGAACTTGCAAAAAGTTTTATGTCAAATAAAGAAAAAAGTTAATTTAAGTGTTGACTTTATTGAATTTATTTGATATATTAGAAACGCAACTCAGAAAATGCAAAATGTTGATCTTTGAAAACTAAGCAAAACGTCAATTTTGAGTAGCTAGGATTTTAATTAAATCAAACCAAAACAAAAAATAAATTTTTGGAGAGTTTGATCCTGGCTCAGGATGAACGCTGGCGGCATGCCTAAGACATGCAAGTCGAACGAAGTGACCCATTGATTGTGGAGTGCTTGCACAAAACATGACGTGGATTTTCACTTAGTGGCGCAAGGGTGAGTAACACGTAGGTAATCTGCCTTTGGGACTGGGATAACAGTTAGAAATGATTGCTAATACCGGATGATATGTAAGATGATACGTTGTCTTATAGTAAAAGAAGCTTTCAAGCTTTACCTAAAGATGAGCCTGCGGCGTATTAGCTTGTTGGTGGGGTAATGGCCTACCAAGGCAACGATGCGTAGCCGACCTGAGAGGGTGATCGGCCACAC
>CANRHM010000037.1 GCA_947630415.1 uncultured Bacilli bacterium
GGTTCTGTGAGGGGCAATGAGACAATCCTCTCACTAAATAGAAAAGAGAGGTGAAGTCGAGACTTGTCTACTCGACACTTACATGAAAAAAGTAGCAATTTTATCGCTTCACTTAGGTTATGGAGGAATTGAGAAATCCGTCGTATCCCTTGCCAATATGCTTAAGGAAGATTACGAAGTCGAAATTATCTCTAGTTATAAATTATTTGATAAGCCTTTTTTTACATTGGATAAAAAAGTAAAAGTAACATATTTGATTGAAAACCATAGACCAAATAGAGAAGAGTTGAAAGAAGCTATCAAAAAAGTAAGACCGCTTCGGTTTTGTAAGGAAATGTATGAGTCCCTAGTGACCTTAGCCTTACGTAAAAGAACGATGATTAAAGCCATTCGTCGGAGTGACGCGGATGTGATTATTTCAACCAGAGACTTATTTAATACTTGGCTTGGTAAATATGGAAGAAGTAAAGCTTTAAAAATTGGTTGGGAACATAACCATTTTGATCGGGGTGCTTCCTATACTAAAAAAGTAGCCAAATCGGCACGTGACTTAGATTATTTAGTGTTGGTTTCTAGTACGATTAGAGATCACTATAAGGATTTGCTTAAAAACTATAAAGTAACGTGTGTTTCGATTCCGAATGTGATTGAGGATTATCCCAAAAGAAGTGCTTCTCTTCGTGAAAAGAAGATTATTTCTGTAGGAAGATTATCGCCTGAGAAAGGTTTTAACGATTTAGTCGATGTCATGAAATTAGTGCATGAAGAAGCTAAAGATTGGACTTTGGAGATTATAGGAGATGGGGCCCAAAAGAATTTTTTGATGGACCGTGTCTATAATGAAGAGTTAGATTACATTCATTTCTTAGGCTATCAGAAAAAAGAAGTCATCAATGAAAAATTGTTATCTTCATCGATTTATGTCATGCCTTCCATTACAGAATCGTTTGGTCTTGCCCTTTTAGAAGCGATGGCCGTGGGTCTTCCGTGTGTAGCCTTTCGTTCCGCCGAAGGGGCTACCCATTTGATTGAAGAGGGAAAAAATGGTTATTTAATCGATAACCGTGATAAAGAAAAGATGAAAGAGAAAATTGTTTCGTTAATCAAAGATGTGGATATGCGAAAAGAGATGGGGCTTGAAGGACGAAAAAAAAGTCTTAAATATACACCAGAAGTAGTAAAAAAAGACTGGATGCGCATCCTAAAAAAGAGGGGATAACATGAAAAAGAAAAGAGTCTTATTTATTGCTAGTACAGGAGGACATTTATCAGAACTCATGCAGTTAAGTCCTATGTTTTCTAAGTATGACACCTATATCATAACGGAAAAGATGAAAAACAATATTTCACCTAAGGAACTTTTTCATTATCCCGTTTACTACTTAGTTTATGGAACCAAGGATCATCCTTTGACTTTCCCTTTTAAACTTTTAGCAAATTGTTTTAAAAGTTTATACTATTTTATCAAGATTCGTCCTAAATACATCGTTACGACAGGAGCTCATACGGCAGGACCAATGTGTTGTATTGGAAAACTGTTAGGAAGCAAAATCATTTTTATTGAAACATTTGCTAATATGTATAGTAAGACCGTGACGGGTAGAATTGTCTATCATTTTGCCGATCTTTTCTTGGTGCAATGGGAGTCGATGTTAAAACTCTATCCCAAGGCTGTCTATAAGGGGTGGATTTATTAATGATTTTAGTTACATTAGGAACACAAGATAAAAGTTTTAAACGTCTTTTGCAAGCCTTAGAGAAAGAACTGGAAAAAGGAACCATTAAAGAGGAAGTCGTTGTTCAAGCAGGATATACCAAGTTTACTTCCAAGTACATGAAGATTTTCGATTTAATTCCTAGTGATCAGTTTGATAAGCTCATGAAAAAATGTGATTTATTGATTACCCATGGTGGGGTAGGAAGTATTTTAGCAGGTGTTAAAAACCATAAAAAAGTTATTGCGGTGGCAAGACTATCGAAATACAAAGAGCATACGAACGACCATCAAAAACAAATTGTAGAAGCTTTTGCTAAAGAAGGCTACTTGCTTGAATTAAAAGATTTTTCAAAATTAGGAGAAGTTTTAAAGAAAGCAGAAACGTTTAAACCGAACAAATTTAAAAGCAATACCAAGGAATTGATTACTTATTTAGAAGATTATATTGATAGGGATCCTCCTACTTGGAAAGAAAAAATAAGTATTCTTTGGAACAAACATAAAGAAGTGCTTCTATACTTAATTTTTGGTGTTTTAACAACTTTGGTGAGTCTTGTTACTTATTATCTTTTAGTAGGAACACTTCTAGACCCTAGTAGAGCATTGTTATTACAACTTGCCAATATCATCTCCTGGGTGGTATCTGTAACGTTTGCCTATGTTACTAATCGAAAGTACGTTTTTGAAAGTAAAAATAAGAACTGGATAAAAGAAGCATGCTCATTCTATTTATCTCGTGGCTTTAGTCTTCTTTTTGATATGGGCATTATGTTTGTAGGTGTTACCTTGTTAAAAGGAAACGATAAAATTATCAAACTAATTTCCCAAATCGTGGTCATCGTTTTAAATTATATCTTAAGTAAATGGCTTGTTTTTACTAAGAAAAAATAGAATCGAGGTGTTCTTCTTTTGAAAAAGTTAAGTGTGATTGTGCCGGTCTATAATAAAGAAAAGACTCTTGCCAGGTGTTTAGATTCACTTCTTCAACAAGACTATAAAAATATAGAGATTATTGTAGTTGACGATAAGAGCACGGATGATAGTAAAAAAGTGATTGAATATTACCAAAAGAAATATCCTGCTAAAATCAAAGCTTCTTTTAATAAAAAGAATTCCTATATTGGAAAGACAAGAAACATGGGTCTATCTTTAGCAACCGGGGATTACATAGGTTTTGTCGATAGTGATGATTATGTTAAAAAAGATATGTACTCCACTTACATTGCTTTTATGGAAGAACACGATTTAGATATTGTCTCTGGTTACTATGAAAAAGTAGGGAAGGAAGAAGGACTTTTTAAAAATACGTATTTTCCACTTTCGAATATTAAAAAGAGACCACATCTTCTCTTAGAGTTCGATTGTGGACCTTGCAATAAACTTTTTAGGAAAAGTCTTATTGATGAACATGAGATTCGTTTTTTAGAAAATACCAAGTATGAAGATGTACCTTTTGTTTTAAAAGCTTTATACTATGCTAAAAGAGTAGGGCATCTAAAAAAAAGTTATTACTATTATTATATTCATGATGAGAGTGAAACGACCGTCATGGATGAGCACGTTTTCGATATTTTTAAAATCTTAGATGAAGTACGAACAACTTACCATGATTTTGATAATCAAGAAGTACTAGAAGCTTTTGTTATTCGTGAAGTAGGACGTTACCTCTTGTTACAAAAATATCAAAAGAATAAAAAGATACGATCTAGATTTATAGAAGAAGGGTATCTTTATTTAGAAAAGATGAATCCTAAATGGAGACAAAATAAAATCTATAAACAGGAAAAGTTCATAAAGAAAATGATTCAAAATCATAAAATGTGGTTAAAGTTATACCATGCTTTAGGTTAGAAAGAAGGGATCAATTTGCAAGCATTTAAAAATATTATGGCGAATTTTAAACATTATTCTTTTCTCATGAGACAGTTAATATCTCGTGATTTTAAAGTAAAATACAAACGGAGTGTCTTGGGAATTCTATGGAGCCTATTGTACCCTGTGTTGATGATGGCCGTAATGGCAATTGTTTTTTCTAAAATGTTCCGTTTTCAAGTGGAAGGCGTTAACTATTTGGTTTATTTGATGACAGGACTTGTTATGTTTAACTATTTTAGTGAGGCCTCTAATTCCGCTATGACATCGGTCGTAAGTAACTTTTCGTTGATGACCAAAGTGTATATTCCAAAATACATTTTCCCTGTGGCTAAATGTCTTTTTGTGGGAATTAACTTTGTACTTTCGTTAATTCCGCTTTTAGTGATTATCTTGTTTACTGGAAATCCTGCGGAAGGGACAAGGTGTGTGATCAATGGTTGGTACTTGCTTCTTCCGTATGTTTTCATATGTATGTTCTTATTCACCATCGGTTTAGGACTCTTTCTTTCCTGTATTTCGGTTTTCTTCCGTGATATGTTTTATATCTATGGAATTATCTTGATGATTTGGAACTATTTAACCCCTGTTTTCTATGATGTTAGTATTTTGTCCGATAAAATTCGTTTCTTGATGAAGTTTAATCCACTATATGTTTTTATTACTAGTGCAAGAGAGATTATCTTGTATAATAGGTGTCCTTCTACAGAACTACTATTAGGCTGCCTCTTCTTTGCCCTTGGTATGCTATTAATTGGAGCCGTTGTGTTTAAGAAAAATCAAGATAAGTTCATTTATTATGCGTAAGGAGGTGTTAATATGATCGATATTAAAAAAGTAGGTATGAAGTTCGATTTAGGAATTGAAAAGAATTTCTCTTTTAAGCAACTCTTTGTCGATACTTTAACACCAGGTAAAAAGAAAAAGAAGAAAGAATACTTTTGGGCATTAGAAGATATTACATTTCACATTAATAAAGGGGAAGTTATTGGTCTTATTGGAAGCAATGGAGCAGGAAAATCTACTTTGTTAAAAGTGGTCAGTGGCGTTATGAAACCAACTAAAGGAAAAGTAGAAACGCATGGTGTTATAGCTCCGATGATCGAGTTAGGAGCAGGGTTTGATTCCGAACTTACGGCTCGTGAAAACATTTATTTAAATGGGGCGATTTTAGGTTATCAAAAAGATTTCTTAGATCAAAAATTTGATGAAATTGTGGAATTTTCAGAATTACGTGATTTCCTCGATGTACCAGTACGAAACTTTTCTTCCGGAATGGTTGCTAAACTTGCTTTCTCCATTGCTACTGTGGTAGAGCCTGAAATTTTAATTGTGGATGAAATCTTATCGGTTGGAGATATCAAATTCCAAGAGAAAAGTAGAAATAAAATGATGGAAATGATTAAAGGTGGAACGACCGTACTCTATGTATCGCATTCCCTTGACTCGATTAAAGAATTATGTAATCGTGTGGTATGGCTCGACCATGGACACATCCGTATGATGGGGGATACGAAAAAAGTTTGTAATGCCTATTATCAGGAACAAATGGGTGTTCCTATGAAACAAAAAGGAAATATTTAATGCTCTTTTTATCAAAGACAAGATTAGAAGGGTTAGGTGATAGTCATGAAATATAGTATAATCGTGTGTGTTTATAATGGATCTTCCTATATCGATTCTTGTTTGTCTTCGCTTCTAAATCAAGTTTATCCTCATTATGAAATTATCATCATTGACGATGGTAGCACCGATGATTCACTTAAACGACTTACTTCTTACCAAAAAAAATATAAAGAAAAAATTACGGTCATACATCAAGAAAATAAAGGCTTAAGTGTAAGCCGTAACGAAGGAGTTAAGAGGGCAAAAGGAGATTATCTTCTTTTTGTCGATATTGATGATTGCCTAACAAAAGAGGCATTACAAGTTATTGAAGCAAAACGGGAAGATTGTGATTTAATCAAATTTAATTTTGAAAAGCTCTATACCGATGGAACTAAAAAAGCAAATAAAACCCATTACCAGGATGGAGTAATGAATGGAGAAGAAGCTTTTCAAAGATTAGTTCAAGCTAAACAACCTTTCGAAATGGCTTGTCTTTATGCTTATAAAACGGCTTTTTTCAAAAAAAATCAATTTTTATTTACACCTAACCGATATCATGAAGATTTTGGCCTTATTCCTTATGTGATATTAAAAAGTAGTAAAGTAAAGTTATTGGATGAAGTGCTTTACCAGTACCGTCAAACCGAAGATAGTATTACGAGAAATGAAGATTCCATAAAGACAGTTAAACGATGTAACGATATCTTATATTTTTATGAAGAATTGAAAAAGAAAGTAAAAGAGGATTGTTCCATTGGAGAAGAAAGTAAAAAAATATTTAATAGTTTTCTTGCAAATGGGGTACTAAGTGGACTAGCTAAATTAGAAGGCTCTGCTAAAGAACAATATAAAAAACTGATCAAAGAAAAGAAAGTCGTTTCTGATTTACTGCAAGATACACTTTTACGTAAATTGAAGTACTACCTAGTGAAGCGAAAACTAAATGAATAAGCGTATAAGATTTTTTCTTTAAGAGGGGACTGGAGTTAGACTCTATACTTCCTTAAAGAAAAATGATATACTCTTAGAAAAAGGAGTTATGTATGAAAAAGATTTCGATTGTCGTTCCTTGTTATAACGAAGAAGAATCGCTTCCTTTATTTTATAAAGAAGTAGATAAAGTCACTGAAAAGATGAGTAAAAAAGCTGATTTTGAGTTTGTGTTTGTAAACGATGGATCTAGTGATAAGACGTTGGAAGAACTACGAAAATTAGCTCAAAAAGATAAACGGGTTCACTATTTATCATTTTCTCGTAACTTTGGAAAAGAAGCTGCTATGTACGCAGGACTTGAACATGCCAAAGGAGACTATGTAACGACGATGGATGCCGATTTGCAGGATCCACCTAGTTTGTTAGAAGAGATGTTTGATACTCTAGAAACAAAGGAATACGATTGTTGTGCCACCAAGAGTACGTCAAGAAATGGTTATTCTTTCCTACGAAAAATGTTTACTAAATGGTTCTATAAAATTATTGCCAAACTTTCTAAAACCGAAATGGTCGAAGGAGCAAGAGACTTTAGATTAATGACAAGACAAATGGTGGATGCGATTCTTTCAATGAAAGAGTATAATCGGTACTCTAAAGGACTTTTTAGTTTTGTTGGATTTAAAACAAAATGGATTGAATATGAAAATCAAGACCGGGTGGCAGGAACAACGAAGTGGAATTTCTTTAAGCTTTTCTCTTATGCCATCGATGGAATTGTAGCTTTTTCAACCACTCCTTTATTAATTGCTGCATTCGTAGGTATCTTATTTTGCTTTATTGCTTTCATCATGATTATTGTAATTATTGTTAAGACCTTGGCATTTGGTGATCCAGTTTCTGGTTGGCCTAGTCTTGCTTGCATTATCTTCTTGGTAGGAGGTATCAATTTGTTCTGTACTGGTATTATCGGAGAATATTTGGCTAAGACGTATTTGGAAACAAAGAATAGACCTATTTACATTATTAAAGAAACAGAAAAAGATTTAAAATAATAACAGAAGGACTTTAGACAGACTAAGGTTCTTTTCTTTTGAAAAAAATTAACAAAAAGTTGACATGGGGGGGGGTAGTTTTATAATAAAAATAGATAAATAATAGGGAAGTGATTTCATGAAAGATAGAAGTAAGGTTTTATTTGGATTGGTAATGTTATTAATGGTTGTAGGAATTATTGGTTTTAGTTATGCACTTTTCACAACCAAAGCAGAAAAGAAAGGTGCACTTAATATTGTGGCAGGAGATGTATCTTGTCCTATTCAAAGTAGCGATTTAGAAAATAATCAAATAACTTTACAAGCTAAAGAAGAAAAGGAGATAACCGTAACTTTAACCAATCAAAGTTTAATAGATATCCATTCCATGATCACCTACAGTGGAAGTAGTAATATCGAAGTCTTAGCAGCAAGCAGTAATGAAAGTGAAATAGAATTACAAAGTTTAGCAAAGGGAACAACATTAACCTATACTTTGAAATTAAAAAATAACGGAACAAGTTCAGAAGTAGTAACCTTAAATGGAAGATGTGGATTAAGTAATAAAGATTTAACCTTAAATGAAGGTGAAACACAAATAACAGGAACCTATGAAAAGTCAACAGAATATAAAGATCCAAGTGGAGCAAATGCACCAAAACTAGTAACAGGAATGATACCCGTAGTATATGATGAAGTAGACAAAAGATGGGAAAAAGCCGGTAGTAGTGATTGGTATGATTATACACAACAAAAATGGGCAAATGCGGTAACAGTTACTGATACTAAAAGATCAAATTATATGACTGCAGAAGCCGGTGAAAAAATAGAAGAAGCAGATATCAATACGATGTGGGTATGGATACCAAGATATGAATATGATTCTGTAAGTATTGCAAGTTATGCAGGAGGAACTTCTGCAAAGCCTGGAGCAATAAATATAAAATTTATAAGTAAAGAAGTAACTGAAGCAGATGAAGACAATTATAAAGTACATCCAGCCTTTACATTTGGAACAGAACAATTAGATGGATTCTGGTATGGAAAGTTTGAGACCAGTAATCAAGAAGGCACTTATGAAGTAGATAGTTCAACTTTAACACCAATTATCAAGCCTAATACAACATCATGGAGAAACGTAAAAGTTGTAAATATGTTTTATGCAGCATTAAATATGACAACAGAAGAAAATGCAACCGAATACGGATTTAGTAGTGATGGAAGTATAGACACACATATGAGTAAGAATAGTGAATGGGGAGCAGTAGCCTACCTATCACAAAGTAAGTATGGAAAATACGGAAATGATACGTATGGAGAAGATGATAAAGAAGTATATATCAATAACTGTAAAAATTATATAACAGGAATAGCAGGAGCAACAGCAAGTGCAAAATCAGATTCCGCATGTACTAACACATATAATACTGAGGCAGGACAAAAAGCATCCACAACAGGAAACATCACCGGAGTATATGATATGAGTGGAGGAGCCTGGGAATATGTAATGGGAGCTTTAAACAACGGAAGTGGTAAACCGACAATAGGAAGTTCTGGATTTGTTGACGGTGGTAGCGATAGTAATAAATTACCAGATGCTAAGTATTATGATGTATATACAACTAACTTAGCTACCTCATGTACAACAAATGGAGAATGTTACGGACATGCCTTATCCGAAACATCAGGATGGTATAGTGATACCCATAGTTTTGTAACCTCTACGTACCCGTGGTTCAGACGCGGCGGCGGCTATGACTTTAGTTCGAATGCGGGTGTGTTTGCGTCGAACTACAACTTCGGTTACGCGCTCAGCTACGCCTCGTTCCGCCTAGTGCTCGTCCGCACAGAGGTATAGCAAAAATTTAAATATTATATTTTCCTAACTGTGTAAAAACAATTACACAGTTTTATATTAGAGAAATAGGGTCTTTTGTTATAAAAATTCTTGGCTGTTCTCTTTTACCTGTGCTATAATGGAAAGGTAGAGTCTTTGATGTAAACCCATTACATAAAAAGAAGATACAAATATGTTCTACTTTACAAAATCATTAGAATATGATATAATGTAGAACGTAAAAATGATTTGGTGCATTATTCTAGTTGAATAATCGTTATTATGAAGACGGAGGTAAAATACCGTTAAAGAGCATATCGATGAAGCTTTTGGTGGTTGCTTGATTCGCCCAGTTTCGGGTGATTGCTGAAAGAAAGAGATACTGGACAACCGTAATGGCATACGAACTTGCTCCACTTCTCGGGAGACCTAATTATGTGGAAAATGGCCTAATATTTTCTATGAATTAGATTGGAACCTATTCTTGGGGAAACCTATGAATAGTGTAGCTTGACTTGCGTGAGATATGGGGATAGAGACAGCTTTCTTCTTTCGTACAAAAGAAGAAAGTATTGCTACTTGAAACATGTCTTGCAAAAAAGTAATAATAATAACGACTTCTTGAGGAAAACTCCTAGAGTGTTCACCGTTTCTTTCGGATTGCAGTGCATACTAAGTGGTAATCAAGTCGTAGAACTGGTAACAGTCTATCTATTTCTTGAAAGGGGAACCGCTTTTTGGTAACGAAAAGTAGAAATAGGGGAAATCCAACTTGACCTAAGATGCAAAGTTTACGAAAGAGATGACCATTTCTTTTTTTTTAATTAAAAATAGGTGAGGAACATGAAAAAAACAAAGAATAAAAATAAGAAAAATAAAGATACGAAATGGATTGTTTTGGTAACAATACTTGCCTTTGTAATCTCTTTTGGATTTTCCTTTTTATCGGAGACCTTGATTCCCGAAGTATCCGTTATTACGGCTTCTATTATTTTAATCTTTTTTATAGCTTTAGGAATTATTTTTGATATGATTGGGGTTGCCGTGACCGTTAGTGAAGAAGCTTCTTTTCATTCCATGGCATCTAAAAAAGTAAAAGGTGCACGACTTGCTGTAACTTTAATTCGAAATGCGAACAAAGTGTCTAGTTTCTGTAACGATGTTATCGGAGATATTTGTGGTATTATGTCTGGTGCAACGGGAGTTACCATTGCCGTTACGCTTTCAACTAAGTTTCAGTTAGATCTTCTTTTAGTAAGTCTTTTTCTAACTGCTTTTATTGCTTCTTTTACGATTGGTGGAAAAGCACTAGGAAAAGGTGTTGCCATTCATAATAGTAACCAAATTGTCTATCAATTTGCTCGTATTTTGTCTCTTTTCTATCATCAAAAATAATTACTAGAAAAGTTGCATAAGAAGACAAAATATGATATAGTTTTAATAGTTAAAAAGAATAATAAAAGGATGTACGAATTATGGATACACAAGAACCGGTTAAAAATGTGAAATTAAAAAAAGTATATCGTTTAAAAAGACGTAAAAAGTCGGAAGAAAGCTTGAATCGTGCGATTGGATTCAAACGTTTTCTTTTGGCTTTTTTATCTTTTTGTTTTCTTTTATTTGCAACCGGTATGTTTTTACTTTATGGACCTTTGGATTATATTCGTGAGACTTTGATTACAACGGCTATGACCACCATGAGTCACCAATATTTAGCTACGTGGTTCTATGGAAAAGATACGATTGATGAAGTCATGAGTAGGCAATATGTCTTGGAGCCCGAAGAAGATACCGATCCTAATCAAATTGAATTTAAGGAACCAGAAGAAGTTACTTATGCGAATGAATATGAAAGAGCGGTCTTAGAACATGAAGAAGGCGCTATCTATAAGATTATTGATATTAAAGGAGACCATTATAAAGGTTATTTAGTAGCAATTTATGATCCTTCTAAAGTTAAGATTGCAACAACTAAATATTTGGGAACACGTGGTCAATCGACTAAGGTTATGGCTAAAGAGAATAATGCTTTGATTGCCATGAATGCGAGTGGATTCTATGACCCCGATTGGAACAGTAATGGATCAACTCCACATGGAACGGTCATTAAAGATGGTAAAGTGGTTTGGGATTTTAAAGATGCTGGTGTAGGGGGAGGCTTTATTGGATTTACCTACGAAAATAAACTGGTGTTAGGTCGAATGACTAAGGAGCAAGCACTTAATATTGGTATGCGTGATGCCATTGAATTTGGACCATTCTTAATTGTTAATGGGAAACCTGCCTTTGTTAAAGGAAATGGTGGATGGGGTATTTCACCAAGAAGTGCGATTGCGCAAAGACAAGATGGAATTGTGTTGATGCTTGTTATCGATGGAAGAAGAACCGATAGTATTGGGGCTGATTTAGTCGATGTAACGGAAGTCTTAATGAATTATGGTGCTTATAATGCGGCGAACCTCGATGGAGGAAGTTCTACTTCACTCATTGTAGGAGGACAGGTATATTCACATCCCGTGGCTGGA
>CANRHM010000038.1 GCA_947630415.1 uncultured Bacilli bacterium
AAATAGCCTAGATAAGCGTCCTTTTTAGATAACGTTATTTCTTTTGTCCCTAATCCATCTTCTTCTTTTACGGGAAGAGCTACTTGATACGTATCCTTTTCTTCTTTAATAAGGGGAAGTCTTACACTCATATCTAGATAATGATGATCTACTTCAATTCCTTTCGAAGTGACAACTACAAAAGGTTTTTCTTCATTAAAAGGAATAAAGTCTTCTAGATTTCCTATAGCAATTCCTTCTTTTAAAACCCATCCATAATAGTTAGGACTCATAACAAAATACCACTTTTGATCCTTACTTTCATGAACCACTAAGACTTTAGTACCTATCAAAAGTTCCGACTCTTGTAAAAGATCCACATGAATTTCTTTAGGACTATTATAAAAACAAAGCGTACTTGGAAAAGAACGTAAATCACTTCGCTCTACCACCATTCCATAAAGAGGCTCTGTTAAAGCTTGTATATTTTCTAAATCCCTATTTTCTTTAATAATCTGAACCTCACTCGTAGTTATTTGTTTATTTCCATTGTATTTAGGTAATGTAGGAACGGTATAAGAGGTAATCATCTTTTGGATTTCCTCTTTCGTTAAAGTCTTGATTTGATCCACTTCATAAAGCGAAGACGTTTTCTTTTTAATGTCTTCGTTATATTCTTCAATTTCTTCTAATGATAAAAGCGCTTCATCACTTATTGTCTCTTGGAAAGGCGTTAATTTAGTAGGAATCGTATTCGTATTTCCATACACTTCTTCTTGTGGTGTTTCCATAGGAAAATCCTCCCTAGTATCCGTATTTTCTTTTTTAAAATAAATTCCTATTAAAATAAGTATGATGAATAAAACCAAAATAACACTTACCCAAATCCCTTTTTCTTTCATTTTTTCTCCTTTAGATGGAAAAGAAATTTTGTAATCGTTTTAAGAAAAAGCTTTCTTTTCGTCTTCTTTTTTCTACCAACGTAATAAACGTGCTATCATGATGAAATTCCATATTTTCAATGATGACTCTTCTTCCCGTCTTAGGTTGATAAGCCATTCTTGCTCCATCTTGATAACAGATAACCACGGCTTCACTAATAGATCCTTCAATGCCCACTTTAGTGACATACGTAATTGAAAAAATATCTTCCATCTTCTTTTGTTGATAAAGTTCATATTCCCTCATATTAAAAGAATGATATACTTCCATATAATGAAGGGTCAGAAAAGAAAAAATTTCTTTTTGAATCTTTTCTTTAGCATTTCCGCTTCTTTTAATAGTCTTGGCATCTAACTCTAAAATATACGCCCATTCCCGAACCGTAAAAGAGGGATATAAACGTTCTACTTGTTCTTGTAACGCTTTTTGAAAAGTTTTGGTGTGAACAAAGCCTGCACTTTTCCCTTTTCCTAATTCAATCATTGGTAAATGTACTTCTTCCACCAATAAATCAATATATTTATTTTGAAGAACATTGATCCATTCTCTTTTTAAATTGGTAAACATTCTATCACCTCAATTTGTTATAATAGGTAAAGGAGGTCCTTATGAAAGAATCTATTCCTATTATACAAGAAACTTATCTTTCACTCAATCTTTTTGTACGCGATTTAAACTTATCGAAAGAAGATTATCAAAAATACCGTAAAGGAAAAATTATTACCGAACCTAGTTTTATTGAAATGACTTATAAATTAGGAGGCATGTCTCCTTCTTTAAATACAAGGTTTATAATCTTAAGTAACAAAGGAAAAGATATGCAAGCATTAGAACAAGATACTACGTGGGGACTCTATATTCTAACCACTCACTCCTATTTTAAAATCTTAGGAAGATTTCGCTTAAAAGGAAAACAAATTATTGTCTTACTCCACATTAGAGAAGAAGACAAAGACTTCTTTAAAACCCATGAAGTAAGCATGGATAAGAATCTTTTAAATCAAATAAAAGAGAAATTATCGGGCTTGATAACTTCTCCTCCGCTTAAAGAAATCGATTCCCCGCTTTGGTACAAGCATACGAATTTCCCCATTGGGTTAAAAGAAAATCACACTTTCTTCAAAGAAAAAGAAGAATGGACTCCTAACCAATAGAAGCATCTTCTGTTTTAACAAAAGAATAAAGGGTTCCTTCTTCTAAATCTTTTAAAGTCATTAATCCTCTCGTATCTTTATCAATTCCCAGTGTAAAGACATGAGCCGAAAAGGTATCGTTTACTACTTCACCATTTTGATTGACCAAAAGACGGAATAAAGTTAATTGGTAGTAGTAATAGTTTTGATCTTCAAAAATTTTTCCTTCATCAGTAATAATTCCATTCTCTAATTGGAAAATACCACTATGGAAATTGAAATCGATCTCTTGACTATTTTGGTACCAAGTAAAAGTTCCATCGCTTTTTAAAACGAGTAAACTATTTTTATCTTCTAACCAAGAAGTATAGATATTTCCTTTGTATTTGGTGTTGGGATTAATGTACTCATCAACTTTGCTTTCTTCTAGAGGAAGACTCCATGATAAGAAAGTCGTTTGAAAATTGAATCCAACCACTAAAACAATTAAAACGAGCGTAGTAATCAATCCTAGTGAAGAAAAGAGGATTCCCCATAGGGCAATCTTTTTTTCTTTGGAATAACCCACAATCGAAAGTAAAAGTCCAATAAGTGCAAAAATTAAAGATAATAAGGGAAAAGAAAACAACGTGAAAAAGGAAAAGATACCAAGTAGTAAAGCTAAACGTGTATACGTTTTAAACCGAGTATTGGTAACCGCAACCTCAACTAGTTTTTCCAAAGAAATTTCTTCTCCACAATAAGGACACTTCGTAAGTTTTTCAGATATCCTTCTTTTACATAAAGGACAAGTAATCATTCTAGTCTTTGGCTCCGTCTCTTCAAATAAAGGCAAGGGGTTACCACATTGATCACAAAATAATTGGTCCTCTTTATAAGGCGTTCCACAATTTTTACAAGTGAGCTTGGCCATAGAAAAGCTCCTTTCTATGCTTATAGCATTTTATTTTCTTCAAGGAAAGCAAGGACTTCTTCTTCCTCCACATAGCCATTCAAAACATCTATTTCTTGTTTGTCTTCATAGATTAATGTTAACGGAGTACCCCATCTTTCATTTTCTTTAAAGTAGGTAACCGTGTTCATAAATGATTCAAAATCTTGATCACTTAAGGTCAATACATCAACATAATAAATAGGTACATCATGTTCTTGGGCAATTTTATTTAACACAGGTTTAAACATTTTACAATATCCACAAGTAGTTTGAACCACGGTAAAGACAAATCTTTCCCCTTTATCGTATAAGGCTTTCCATTCATTATAACTTAATTCTGTTAAATAAGGATAGTCTTCTTCTTCGACATCCATAGAAGGCTCTCCTGTAGTATCACTTGTTGTACTGCCTGTACTTTCTGTATTCGTACTAGTGCCATAATTTTCAAGATTTAAAGTACGACCTTCGGTTTCTCTAAAAGATAAAAACACAAGGGCTCCTACCACCATAGCTAAAACAAAAACAATACCTAAATAAATATATTTCTTTTGCATATTACTTCATCCTCTCTATTGATAATCATACTTGTTTTTATAGGTCTTCGTCAAGAAAAGATCTTTATTTTAATAAGTGGTCAACAGCTTTCATGACACCTAATTTACCATACGAATACGTAAGTCCTCCTTGCTGATAAGCAATGTACGGTTCCCTTACAGGTCCATCACAAGAAAGTTCAATGGAAGATCCTTGCGTAAAAGTACCTGCGGCCATGATGACTTGATCGGTATAACCTGGCATATCCCAAGGACTAGGAAGGGCAAAAGAATCGACGGGAGAAGCCATTTGAATACCTTGACAATATTTAACTAGTTTACTAGCATCATGGAAAATGATATTTTGAACGATATCTGCTCTTTCATCTTGATATTTTGGCTCTACTTCATAGCCTAATTTTTCTAACATACGACTGGTAAACACGGCTGTTTTTAAACTGCTCGCAACGACACTAGGCGCAAAGAATAAACCTTGTAAAAACGATTTGTTAATCCCTAAAGTAGGTCCTACTTCTCTTCCTTCACCAGGGGTGGTAAGACGTTCTCCCGCTAAATCCACTAAATCTTTTCTTCCTGCAATATAGGCCCCATTGGAAGCAATTCCTCCCCCTAGATTCTTAATTAAGGATCCTACCATGATATCGGCACCTACTTGAACCGGTTCCTTATCCGATACAAATTCACAGTAACAATTGTCAACCATGATGATGACGTTAGAATCAACTTCTTTAATCTTCTTGATAATGCGTTCTACTTTATCCATCGTAAGACTTTTTCTAGTCGAATAGCCTTTAGATCGTTGAATCTCAATTAATTTTACTTTGTGCGCTTTTAAATAAGCTATAATCTTATCATCATCAAAGTCATCATTTACTAAATCGATTTGATCGTATTTAACCCCAAACGCTTTAAGAGAACTAGCATTTTCTACCAAGCCGATGACTTCATCTAACGTATCATACGGTTTTCCTGTAATACTAAGCATTAAATCACCGGGTCTTAAATAAGCAAATAACGCAACGGTTAAAGCATGGGTTCCTGAAATAAATTGGCCTCTTACTAAGGCATCTTCACATCCTAAAACGTCGGCAAAAACTTTCTCAATCGTATCTCTTCCTAAATCGTCATACCCATACCCCGTAGTACTTCCAAAATGACTTTCAGAGATTTGATATTTTCGAAAAGCATTCAATACTTTAAGACTATTCTTCTCTTCTTGCTCTTCTATTTTTTGATAAATGGGAAGTAGTTCTTTTTCTACTTCGTTAGCAAGATGCACTACTTCTTCACTAATTCCTAATTCCTGATACATATTTATGAACTCCTTTGCTATATACTTTATTTTGATCTAATTTGGAATCAATCACCTTAAAAAAAGAGGAAGAAAAAGCGTGATAAGGCGGATAATGCCTTAATCCCTCTTCTTCTAACCCACATACATGAACGGTATAATTCCGAAACGTATCTATATTATCATAAAACCAATCCCCTTGACAATGTGCAAGCAATTTTGGAAGGAACACTAAAAGTCTAGGATCGATATTATCTAATAAAACCACATAATCATGCCCTACAATTTGTTGTGCCCATTCATAAGGATAGTCGTAAGGAAGCTTAATCCCTAACTGGTGAAGAAGACTAAACTCTTCCATGGCCTCACTATGGTGCTCATCTTTTTTTAATATTCGTTCAAAATGAGCTTCTTCTGGAAGATACGAAAGAATGGTCACTTTTCGCATAAATTACTTCACTCCCCCATCCACTCTTAAGAAAGTTCCATTGATGTAACTAGCCTCCTCGCTTGCTAAAAATAAAATGGTCGAGGCAATTTCTTCTGGTCTTGCAAAACGCCCCAATGAAATGTGATCGATTTCGTTTTGTTTAAAAGAGAAATCTAAAGATTGGTTCATATCGGTATCCACCCATCCAGGACAAATGGTGTTAACACGAACATAAGGAGCAAAAGCTCTACTAAGATTTTTCGTAAGGGAAATAAGCCCTGCTTTAGAAGCATCGTAATCAATACTTTCGGGGTACACCGTATCAATTCCATTGGTCGATGACACTTGAATGATGCATCCCTTCTTTTGATTCATCATGATTTCTCCTACTTTTTTACTCATTAGAAAAGCTCCTACTAGATTGACTTCTAAGGTACGCATAAAATTTTCTTTGGTCTTTTCACTAAACAAGGTATCGATAGCAATTCCTGCATTGTTGACTAAAACATCAATATGCCCAAAAGTATTTAAGACTTCTTCCACCAAACGATTAACATCCTCTTCTTTTGAAACATCTGCTTGTACTACTAACACAGCAGTCCCATATAAAGAGATGATTTCATCTCGTACTTTTTCGGCTTGTTCTTTTTCTTTGACATAGTTAATTACTACTTTGGCACCATGTTTAGCAAAAGCTTTAACAGTTGATGCTCCAATTCCTCTACTAGAACCTGTTACCACCACTACTTGATCCTTAAAATCCATACCTTCCACCTCAATCTACATTTTACGACACCATTGTATCTAAATTTCCCTAAAATAACAAGGAAAACACCTCTACTTGACATCAATTTTTGTCTATTTTAAAAAGAAATCTTATCTTTTCTTTAAAATTTATTATAATAAAAAAGGATGTGATTATATATGAGTCTTACCCATTATTTGTTATTAGTTCCTCTTTCTCTCTTAGGAGGATGCTATTTAGGGGCTAAACTAAAACCCTCTATCTCTAAGGAAAAGATGCCCTATTATTGGATATTTATAATATTGTTAACCTTGCTTAGTGTTTTATGGTTATCTCCTGTTGCCATCATACTTCTTTATACTTGTCTTATCTATCTTGTAGTAGATGGCGTTTCTTTTCTTCTTAAGAAATTAAATTTAGAACACATAAAAGAAGTCTTAAACAAATTCCTTTTTCATGGCCTTACACCTATTCTAATTGCTTTCATTATCACTGTTCTAGGTCTTATCAATGCAAGTCATCCTATCATAAATGAAATATCTATCATCCTTTCTAAAGATTTATCACCCACTAGAATTATGCTTCTTACGGACCTCCATTTAGGAACTGGAACCAACCAAGAAAGTGTTGATGAAATTGTCCAAGAAGTAAATAATCATTCCATTGACCTCTTTCTACTAGGAGGCGATATCTTCGATGAATTTACACCATCCAATCTTAAAGATTATTTTTATCAGAAAATGAATGAAATTAATACAACACTCGGAAGTTACTATGTCGAAGGAAATCACGATCTTCTAAAAGAAGAAGTGAAAAATCATTTAGAAGAAAACAGCGTAACAGTTTTAGAAGACGATGTCTTATTTCTAAACAACGAATTCTATCTCATCGGACGAAAAGATAAAACAGATAATCCTACACCTATTTCTTCTTTAATAGAAGAAGTGAATCCAAATTATCCATTCATCTTATTAGATCATGAACCAAGTAGTAAACAAGAGGCCAAAGAAGAAGGAATTGATCTTCAACTTTCAGGTCATACCCATGCAGGACAACTATTCCCTATGAATTTTCTTTTAAAACAAGGAACTTATAACGAAGGAAATTATCATTTAGTAGTCTCTCGTGGCTATGGAAACTGGGGTATTCCTGTACGTACAGCAAGTCGCAATGAAATGGTATTAATTGAAGTCAAAGGACAAAACGAAAAGGACGGTTAAGTCCTTTTATTTATGGGTATCATGATAATACGAAAAAGTAGCTAGGGTCTCCGAAACGGCTTCTAAGTCTTGTGAATCATCCCCGTTTTCATTCAGTTCTTCTTCAATCCGAAACAATAGGCTTTGGGCATTCGGATACTCTTGATAATGAATCTGGTAACGTTCTAATACAGTAATCTCATTATCGGATAAATAAATCCCATTTTTTCGTACCCTATGCATATCTTTTTCGGTAGCAAATACTTCTTCCATAACTACTTCGCTAACGCATCACAGATAAGATTACTAATCTCGGTTGGATTTTCCAAAGGAAGTCCTTCAATCAGTCTTGCTTGAGCATAAAGAATCTTGGTGTAAGTCTCGATTCCCTTCTTATCTTTCTTCTTTTGTAAATCTTTTAATTTCTTAGCAATTGGATGATTTTCGTTAATCTCCATCACGGTCTCGGCTTTTACTTTTTCACCGGTAGGCATGGTATTTAACACTTTTTCCATCTCTACCGACAAAGGTCCTTTACTAGTAAGACATACCGGGTGATTTTTTAAGCGATGTGTATAACTTACCGAAGTAACTTCGTTATCTAATACTTTTTTCATCGCATCAAACAAGTCTTTCGCCTCTTCGTTCGCTTTCTTTAAAGCTTCTTTTTCTTCTTCTGTATCAAAATCGACATTACCCTCAGCTACATTTTGGAATTTCTTTTCTTCATAATTCATCATGCATTTGAAGACAAATTCATCAACATAATCGGTTAAGTACAAGATTTCGTATCCCTTTTCTTTAACCCGTTCTGTCTGAGGAAGTAAATCAATTTTATCCACTGTTTCGCCACATGCATAATAGATGGTATCTTGTCCTTCCTTCATTCTGCTTACGTATTCTTTTAAAGAGGTATATTTCATATCTTTAGAAGAATAGAACAACAACAAGTCTTGTAAGACATCTTTTTTCATACCATAACTTACATAGATACCATATTTTAACTGTGTTCCAAAGTCTTTATAGAACTTTTCATAATCTTCCCGATTCTTTTCCATCAAAACTTCAAGTTCTTTTTTAATCTTACTTTCAAGACTCTTAGCAATGGATGCAATCTGATAATCTTCTTGTAGAGTCTCTCTTGAAATATTAAGGGCAATGTCCTCACTATCGACAATTCCTTTTACAAAACTGAAATAATCTGGTAAAAGGTCTTTACACTTATCCATAATGAGAACCCCTTTAGAATAAAGTTTTAAACCTTTTTCATAATCTTTGGAATAATAGTCAAATGGGGCATGGGATGGAATAAAGAGCAATGCTTGGTAACTCGATCTTCCTTCCACTTCACTTCGAATAATATGAATCGGTTTCTCATAATCGTAAAATTGATCGGTATAAAAATCGTTATACTCTTCATCTTTTACGTCTTTTTTAGGCTTTTTCCAAATAGGTATTTGACTATTCAAGGTCTTTTCTACTTCGACTTCTTCACTCTTATCGTCTTTTCCTTTTTTGGCTTCTGTTACCATCATCTTAATAGGATAACGAATATAATCCGAGTATTTATGTACTAATTCTTGTAAATGATACGTCTCTAAAAATTCATCATACGAATTTTCTTCTGTATTCTTTTTTAGATACAACGTAATGGTCGTACCGTTTTCTTTCCTAGTTCCTTCTTCCATCGTGTATCCGTCAGCTCCTGTTGAAGTCCAGATATAAGATTTATCACTATTAGGAGACTTACTTTCTACAACGACTTTATCACTCACCATGAAACTAGAATAGAACCCTACTCCAAATTGTCCAATAATAGACATATCTTTTTCTTCTGGATTTCCTTCTTTAAAGAGTTCTGATCCACTTTTAGCAATCGTTCCTAAATTCTCTTCTAACTCCTCTTCCGTCATTCCAATTCCATTATCAGATATCGTTAAAGTACGTGCTTCTTTATCCGGTTTAATCCAAATTTCTAAATCCTCTTTTTTAACCGATAACTTTTTATCCGTTAAAGATTGATAATAAAGTTTATCAATGGCATCACTCGCATTTGAAATCAATTCTCTTAAAAAGATTTCTTTATTGGTATAAATCGAATTAATCATCATATCGAGCAATTTCTTAGACTCTGCTTTAAATTGTTTTTTCTTCATAATCGTCTCTCCTTTGATTACAATTATTATTCTAGTACAATCATTTAGCAGAGTCAATCATTAATTGCTAAAACCACAATTTTTCATATTTATTTCATTTAATTGATGCATATTTATAGTTAAGATAAGTTCTATTCTTCTAGACAGTATGCTCACTTTTTGAGCATACTACCTTTTCTTTCAATGCTTCAGTTTTTATACTTTATCTTCTTTGATAGAGGTTACAAAAAAATACAACAACTGAACTACTTAATTTTTCTTTTAGAATTTCCAAAAAGTGGTATGTGCAAATTTTGCACATACCTCTTTTAATTGAATTAAAACAATATAATTTCACCTTTTCGTTAAGTTTAATATATCGTTTTCAAATAAAAAGAGCTAGTAGTAAATCAAAATCTATACTAGTTCTTCATTTTCTAACTTTATCATGAAGATATTCCTTTATCTTTGTTTATGTTCTTCGCTATAGCCACCTTTCAAATGATCTTTTATTTCCTCTAAGGAGTCAAAATATTGAGGAGAATAAGCCTTTGCTTGTAATAAGGCATCTTTATCTCTCATTAATCCATCTATTACAATAGGCGCTTGTTTAACAAATGTCGGATGATCTTGTCCTGTCAGTTCTTGATATCTTGCATTTAATTTAGCAGCCGATACAGGATCATTAAAAGGATGATACATAAGTCCATCTATTACGACGGGTTCCCCATTATAATAATTTAATAAAGAATTAACATCTTTGAATGAAGCCTCGTCTACATGCATCAATATTTCATCAAATCGGTTTAATATATGATGCTCTTTTCCACCCACGACTTCTACCTTTGGCGTATCAGAAACTAAATTGGCACGTAACTTTTCTAGGGTATCTATATGAGTAGATAAATAGCCCTCTTTTACTAGTTCTTTCTTATGACTAAGTAATAAATCCAAGGCTTTTGCTTGCTCTTCTAAAAATACAGGATGATCTTGCCCCGTCAACTCATGATACCTTGCATTTAAGGAAGCTGCTTCTTGAGGATTATACTTATAATGATGGGTCACTCCCTCGACAATAACGGGTTTCATATTGACCATTCCACCATCTAATACTTGAGCAGATTTATAATGATCTAAGATTTGAGAAACTTCTTCTAAATTCGCCTTAGATAAATCTAATAGGATATCTGATTTTCTTATAAAAGGATGATCTGGAGGAAGTACTTCAATAGCCGATTCTTCTTGTGTTAAATTTTCTCTTAAGCGTTCTAGTGTATCTATTTGTGCCGGTAAATAGCCACATTCTGTAAGTATTTCCTTATGACTAAGCAATAAATCTAAGGCCTTCGCTTGCTCCTCTAAAAATACCGGATGATCTTTTCCCGTTAGCTCATGATACCTTGCATTTAGAGAAGCTGCTTCTTGCGGATTATATTTACTATGATAAGTAACACCATCAATCACGATGGGCTCCATATTAACCATTCCACAATCCAATACTTGGGATGCTTTATAATGATCCAAAAGAAGCGTTATATCTTCTAAACTAGCTTTGGATAGATTCCATAAAATATCACGTTTTTTATTAAAAATATTTTGTTCCATAATCTCTATCCTCCTTCTTTAATCATATCATTAAAAGGTCTTTTTTAGTAGCATTTCTTTTCGATAAATCTCATTTGACGTTTTACAATTTATATCAAGCAAAAAGAAGAGATTATCTCTTCCTTTTGAAACAAAACTACCAAGTGTATAAATAACACCTGCAACAATCTAAAGTACCTTAATTATACCATTTTAAAAGGCTAAGTCAATACTTTTTCACAAGTCCCATTAAAAAAGAGCAATTTTGTAAAATTTATTTCTAAATGCAACTGTTATATTATAAAAGGATTGCATTTAACCCAAGAAATAGAAATAGTTGCATTTAGGTCAAAAAGCATTTATAATAGCCATCAATAGTGCTTATGAAAAAATTATGCAATTCACAAAAAAATTGAATAATGTATCACCCTTTCCATTATTCAACTCTCTATGGTCAAAGTATCCTAGATAAATTAGATATTAGAAAAATGAATTCAAACAATATTAATCTCTCACCTAATATCTTCCATAAATAAAATTTGTATCCATAAGCACTATTTTAGTATTACGAATTAAAG
>CANRHM010000039.1 GCA_947630415.1 uncultured Bacilli bacterium
TAATATTACGATTAATATGTTAGGTATTCACAATGCTTCGACTCCCTTTGGACTCAAAGCTATGAAATGTTTGCAAGAAAAGAATCCCAACAAAAAAGTGGCAACAAGAAGTATGATTACTTTCTTAGTATTAAATACCGGTGGAGTTACTTTGATTGCGACCGATATTATTGCTGTTCGTAGTCTTTATGGAAGCCCCAATCCTACGCTTATTTTACTTTCCACTATTCTGGCTACGTTTATAAGTACTTCTTTTGGTCTATTAATGGACCGTCTTTTATACGAAAGGAGCAAAAGACGTGAATCTCGTCACCTTAAGTAACTATCTTCTTCCTGTTATTGTTTTATTAATTGTACTTTATGGCTTTATTAAAAAAGTTCCTTTATATGATAGTTTTACCAAGGGAGCCAAAGAAGGAATGGAGCTGGCCTTTTCCATTTTCCCCTTTTTTATCGCTATGATTTTTGGTGTTAACATTCTTCTTAAAAGTGGTTTTCTAGACAACTTTTTTTTACTTTTTCGTCCCGTTTTTGACTTTGTTAAAATACCAGTTGAAATCTTACCGATGGCAATTGTTAGACCCATCTCAGGAAATGCTTCCTTTGCCGTCATGATTGATATCATTAAAAAATTTGGAGTCGACTCTTTTATGGGAAGACTTGCTGCCACTTTGCAAGGAAGTACCGATACTACGATTTATGTATTGACACTTTACTTTGGTAGCATTGGTATTAAAAATTCTAAATATGCTTTAACAGCAGGCCTTTTAGCGGACACTATGGCGGTCGTAGCCAGTGTTCTTTTAGTACGATTTCTTTTCTTTTGATTGTCAAGAGGATAAAGATATGCTAGAATAAGAAACAGTTCAATCGCTCTTAAGAAGGAAGTATCAGTATGAAAAAAAGAGAAATGTTCCAAGTAGATGATGACATCGATTTTTGCTTTGATCTTTGGACTGTCGAATGGATTAAGACACATCCTAAAGAAAGTGTTGCCCTTTCTCAAACGACTTCTAAAGAACAAAATCTTTTCTTGACTAAACAGTTTGCCATTAGTACAAGAGGCTTTGCAAGAAGAATAAAATTGAGAGAACGTTATTATCAAGGAAAAAAGATTTCATTTGAAGATTATTGTGTTCAATTTAAAAGATTTCAAGGCGAAAAATTATCGCTTCTTGAGAGTAAAGAAATGTATGAACGTTTTCTTTATACTTTAGAAAATGAAGTCATAAAATTAAGTAGAGAGATTCAAACGTTGAGGGAAGAAAAGAAAGTATTGGATGAGAAATCAAATACATTAAAAAAACAAGAACAAGCGATTTTATGTTCCATTGAACAAGTTGAAAAAACAAAAAAGGAATGGGCTTTAAGAAAAATTCCTATGGTTTTGGGTACTATTCGAGATACCGTGTTGTTTTCTATTTTATTGATGGGAGGAGTTCTTTCCTTAAACTTTTCTTATTTGTTGATGATTCCTCTTTTAGGAATAGAAGTTCCTATAATTTTCCTTTTAAAAAAAGATATTAAACGGATCTTATTGTACAAAAAAGCGCAAAAGAAAATTAAAACCTTTGAAGAGCAAAAAGTAGAACGAGATAAAAAAAGAAGTGACATTCAAAACGATAAACAGCTAGTTGATATCAAAGATAAAGAATGTACTCAAAAATTAGATGCCAAGGAGCAAAGGCGAAATCAATTATTAATTCAAAGAGCGCACTACAAAATTATCTACAATTTTCACTTTGAAAAGAGGGAAGATCCTTTTGATTTGAGTGAAGACGAGAAGGTCAAAGTTTTAAAATAAGAAAGAAGGTAAAAAAATGACCTACACAGAATATAGATGTGAATTAACTAGGTTAGATAATGAGATTGATGCTTTACAAAACGAGAAAAAGCAAGAGGAGGAAAGCTATCAACAAGAGCGAACTACACTTACTTCTTCACAACTAGAAATTCAAAATAAATTAAATAAAATGAATGAATTAAAGGATAAGAAAAAAGACTATATAGAATCTATGCTGCTCATGTTTAGCGTTGCAGTTGTTTCGGTTATAGCCACCTTATTATTTTCCTTCGTTGTGCCTTCTATAGGAGTATGGACAGGACTTGCTGCTTTGGTTTTTGGCATTGGTGGTGTGCACGACAGTTTAGGACTTTACATGTTCAATTTAAAAAAAGATCTATTGAATGATGAACCAACTTTACAAAAACAAAACAAAGAATTGTCTTCAAAAGTAGAAGAGTTATCTAGGAATCATCAGGCAAAAGCAAAGGAAAATAGTGAGCAAGTTACTTCTCTAGTAAAAAGACGTAACCTCTTGGTAAAAACTTTTACCGAAGCCTCTTTTGCTGTTTTGGAAGAACTTCATCCACATTTGGATATTCCAGTTGAGGATACCAAAGAGGAAGGTTTCACATATCAAAAACAAGGGCAAAACTGATTGCCTTTTTTTAGTGCCATAGTATATAATAACGTTAGGGGAGGAGTCTTATGGAACGACTTCAAAAAGTAATTGCTCAAAGTGGTTATGCTTCAAGGCGAAAAGCAGAAGAACTTATTCAAAAAGGATTGGTTCAGGTAAATGGAGAAGTAGTTACCACCTTGGGTGTTAAAGTAGCTAAAACCGATGAAATCGTAGTCGATGGTGTAGCATTATCGACCGAAGAAAAAGAATATTATCTATTAAATAAACCAAGAGGAGTCATCACCTCAACTAAAGATGAAAAAAATAGAAAGACGGTCGTCGATTTGATTCCTACCGACAAACGCATTTATCCGGTAGGACGCTTAGACTATGATACGACAGGAGCACTTCTTTTAACCAACGATGGAACCCTTGCCAATTTATTAATGCATCCATCGACACATTTAGAAAAAGTCTATCTTGCTAAAGTAAAAGGAATTGCTAAAGGAGAAAACTTAGTGCCTCTAAAAAATGGCGTTATGTTAGATGGTGAAAAAGTGATTCCTGATCGTGTAAAACTTCGAAAAGTAGATAAAGAAAAAGAAACTTCCATGGTCGAACTTACCATTCATGAAGGAAAGAATCATCAAGTAAAAAGAATGTTTGAACAAGTGCATTTAGAAGTGCTCAAACTAAAAAGAATTCAGATTGGCTTTTTAACTTTAGACAAGCTTCCTTCTGGAAGTTACAGAAAACTAACTCCCAAAGAAGTTTCTAAACTTTATAATTTAGTCCAAAAAAAATAAGTAGAAAAATCTACTTGTTTTTTATTCTTCTACTTGAACAGCACCGGTTGGGCAACTTTCTTCAGCTTCTTTTACGCTTTCCTTGTCCTCTTCTTTGACTTCTTCTTGGATAGCTTTTGCTAGTCCATCGTCATCGAACTCAAATACATTGCTAGCAATGGAAGTGCAAGCGCCACATCCGATACATTTATTTTTATCTACTTTTGCTTTCATTTTTTTCACTCCTTTATTTCATTATACGAGTAAATCCTAATAAAAAACAAGAAAAAAAGAAAGATTCCCTATAGTTTGGTGTTTTGTTTTACATAAAATTATGATATGATATTGCTAGAATAAGAAAATAAGAGGTGGTACTGTTGGCAACTCGCATGGAACGTTATCATAATCCCGAAAAGCAAACGATAGAGAGTAGAACCGATAAACATCGCGAACTATATGAAGACTTTTATACTAAAACAGTTTATAAAGAAATTAATAATCTTGCCGATGCAATTCAACCAGATAATGCAATCGATTTAGGCGAAGTACATAAAATAAAAAGAACGAGAGAAGATTACCATAAAGCGAAAGACATGGAAGATATTATGGAAAATCCACTCGAAGCAAAAAAAGAAGATTTATCCATTTTTTTCCAAGAAGAGAAACCAAAAGTGTATGACATCAACAGTGTACTAGAAGAAGCCAAAAAGAACCATTATCAAAAAGATGAGATGGAAAAAAGAAGAAAACTAGCAAACGACAACTATAATATTCTTACCCATATTCCAAAAGATAATGGAGAAGATCCTGCTAAAACACAGGAAGAAGCCCTAAAAGAACTCATTAACACTATTACTTCTTCGTCTCTTAAAGAAGAAATTGATGAAGCAAATAGGGATGATGAAGATAGCCTCTTAAGTGATTTAATGCCTACACGACTTAACGAAACGCTCATTTCAGAGGAACTTTCCAAAGCCATTTTAGACGAAGAAAGTGATAAAACCGATTCCTTTGTTCATGAAGAAGAAAAGGAAGAAACCGAAGACGAAGAGGAAGACACAAGCGGAATTGATCGTACTTTCTATACGAGATCGATGGATTTATCCGATCAAGACTTTGATGAAGAATTAAAAGAAAATGAATTTGAAGAAGAGAGCCACCCATTTATTACATTCTTAAAAGTTCTCTTAGCAATTGCTTTAGTCATTGGTATAGCCATTTTAGTTTTCTATCTAATGAGTCATATGTAATAAATAAGAATAATATAGAATAGCCATAGGGCTATTTTTTTGTGGAAAGACCAATTATTTTGTAATTTCAATCGTCATATACTTAACTAGGTGGTATGAATGATGAAAATAAAAAGAAGAAGACGTTTTTCTAAGATGCATGCATTTCTATTTTCAATCATCATATTAATTGCTTTAACGGTGAGTAGTCTATATTTTGTAGGAAACCGTATTTGGCCTGTAATCATTCGTTATGCTACATCGGATGCTGAAAGTGTGGTGACTGAAGTGGTCAATCAAGTGCTTCAAAAAGAAATTATTGACTTGTTAAACATGGATAATTTATTTGTAATCAATAAAGATGCCGACGGTATTATTACCATGATTGATTTTAATCCTCAAACGATCAATGAAATCTTGCAAAAAGCAAACGAAGTAATTCAAACCCACTTAATTGCGATTGAAAATGGAGATGTTACTTTTCTAAAACAATCTAACATCACTTTAGATAGTGAACTAGTCCAGAAAATAAAGGAAGGACGCATTGCTTTAATTCCTATGGGAGTGGCTTTAGATAATGTCCTTTTTGCAAATTTGGGTCCTAAGGTACCGGTGCAAATTCATTTTATGGGAAACGTTGCCAGTAACGTCACATCAAAAGTCGAAAACTATGGGATTAACAACGCTCTTTTATCTTCCTCTATTCATATGGAAATTAATGCTCAAATTATTTTACCTCTTGCTAGTAGTCCTATCGATATTTCAGTTGAAATCCCTTTATCTTTAAAAATGATTCAAGGAAAAGTACCCAATTATTACCAAAATGGTTACCATAGCAATTCCTCTTTATTTGCAGTTCCTTTTGAAGAGTAAAACTTTAGTATAAAAATAAAACATTTTATGCTATACTATGGTTAGGATAGTTGAGGTGAAAAATGTGAGCAAGCAAAACAAAAAGGTAAAAATTAAATGGAAAAACCTTTTTTCATTTGTTTTGATAGGTTTCGTAATCGGAGTGGCACTTTCCTTTTTGATCAATCCAAACAAAGCAGCTAGAGCTTATTTAAAAGGTAGTGAAAGTCGAATTGAAGCCTACGATGAAGAAGGAAATTTAGTGGATAACTTTGCCCGTGGACTTGAGGTGAGCAAATATCCTAATACCAAAACAATTGAAGATACAACGTATGTTGAAACCATCGTTGACGGAAAAAAATATTTGATTAAAGAAGATAATATTACATCGGATAAAAATCAAGTAGTAGAAGAAAAAGAACGCTATATTAGAACGACTTATCATCTTCTTACAGAAGAGTTAGATGGAAGCCTCTTAGATTTACTTACCAAAGGAAGTAAAATTGAAATTACGGGTTATCATACTTTATTAGAAGATGGAAGTGTTGACTATTATAAGGTAAATGTAAATGGCGTGGAAGGTTATTTTCCAAGTAAATATACAGTAGGAACCGAAGAAGAAGCCAACAAGAATTACGACGAAGAGGGCACTTATAAAATACACTTGAATAGAGGCAACGTCTATGGTGGAGGAAGTGCTAGCAAAGCTGATTATTATCCAGTGGACAAGCCTAAATTTAGTGATAATGTCATGCCTGAAGAAGTAAGAAGTTTTTATTTGAATGGAACGAAACAAGTTATGAGTAGGGTAGATGAGTATATTGCTCTTGCTAGAGAAGGAAACATTAACGCTTTTGTGGTCGATATCAAAGATAGTGGTGTTCCTTGCTATGAATCGGAGGTCATGAAAGAAGATTCCCCTACCAATTACAAATATGCTCAACAATCCTTAGAAGATTATCGTACGGCGATTAAAAAATTAAAAGATGCCGGTTTCTATGTAATTGGTCGTATTAGTGCATTTAAAGATAAATATTATGCAGTTGATCATCCTGAATATACCATTTTAGAAACCAAAACAGGAAAGCCTTATTATTTAGCCGAAAGTTATTGGCCAACTGCTTATTCAAGAGAAGTATGGAAATTTAATGTGGACTTAGCAAAAGAAGCCGTCCAAGAGATGGGCTTTAATGAAATTCAATTCGATTATGTACGTTTCCCAGATAGAGTTATTACACTAGAGAAAAATGGCCTCATTGATTTTAGAAATACCTATAATGAAGACAAAATAGAAGCCGTTCAACGTTTCTTAATGTATGCAACCAACGAATTACATGCATTAGGTGTCTATGTTTCAGCCGATGTTTTCGGAGAAAGCGCACATACTTATGTAACAGCTTATGGTCAGTATTGGCCTGCTATCAGTAATGTTGTGGACGTTATTAGTGGTATGCCTTATCCCGATCACTTTAGTACCTATGAATATGGATTTAAAGAACCTGTTTGGACTGTCCCTTATGATATTCTAAATTATTGGGGTAGTAACTTTGTTGCGAAAAGACAACAAGAGATTCCAACACCCGCTATTGCACGAACTTGGATTCAAACCTACGACTCGATTAAAAGTCCAAAAGTGGTGTATGGTGCAGAAGAAGTAGAAAAAGAAATTAGGGGACTTTATGATGCTGGCTTAACGGGTGGTTACATGACATGGAATTCAGGATCTAATATAAACAAATTCCGTAGTCAAATAGCTGCCTATAGTAAGGAGTATTTAAAATGAAAATATATAGTTTAAATGAAGAAGAGTACACATTAGAAAAAAATTATAAAGAAGTATTTAACTACGAAGAAGTACAAGAAAAATGTACCGATTATTTCAAAGACTTTGATTACATTTTAGGAGACTATTCCTATGGTAAACTTCGGATGAAAGGTTTTTATGACGAGAGCAATAAAAAAGTTAAAGAGCTAAATAATATTAATAATTTAGAAGACTATTTAGAAAACCAATGTGCTTATAATTGCGGTTACTTTTTGTTGAAAAAAAGCAAAGAAAAGGTTGATAAATAGAAAAAATGTGGTAAAATCCTGAATTTATCAGTTTTTAGATCCAAATGTAGATTTTATAAGGGTTTAAGCCATAAAAAAAATGCGTACGTTGAAGATATTTACGCAAAAATTAAAATTTTATTTAACGTAAGTCAGTAATGACAAGCATTCGGCTCAATATAATATAATTTTAGAACAAATTTTTAAAGTTGTAAATAAGTACGTAAGCGTACGCTATTTCAAAAATTAAAATTTGACAAGAAAATCCTTATAAATAAAGGGCAAAAGCAAAATGTAAAGTTTCAAAACTGATAAATTTCCGGGTAAACTTCGGATGAAAGGTTTTTATGACGAGAGCAATAAAAAAGTTAAAGAGCTAAATAATATTAATAATTTAGAAGACTATTTAGAAAACCAATGTGCTTATAATTGCGGTTACTTTTTGTTGAAAAAAAGCAAAGAAAAGGTTGATAAATAGAAAAAATGTGGTAAAATCCTGAATTTATCAGTTTTTAGATCCAAATGTAGATTTTATAAGGGTTTAAGCCATAAAAAAAATGCGTACGTTGAAGATATTTACGCAAAAATTAAAATTTTATTTAACGTAAGTCAGTAATGACAAGCATTCGGCTCAATATAATATAATTTTAGAACAAATTTTTAAAGTTGTAAATAAGTACGTAAGCGTACGCTATTTCAAAAATTAAAATTTGACAAGAAAATCCTTATAAATAAAGGGCAAAAGCAAAATGTAAAGTTTCAAAACTGATAAATTTCCGGGTTACTTTTTGTTGAAAAAAAGCAAAGAAAAGGTTGATAAATAAAAAAAATGTGGTAAAATGGATATATAAGAATAATATAGGAGGAACTTATGGACAAAAAAATGATGTCAATTATGATGCCAGATGGCTCTGTCGACGAAGTAGAAATTATTGTGTCTTTTGAATTTCATGACACTAAAAAAGAATATGTAGTATATACCAAAAATGAAACCGATGACAATGGTAATATTACGATTTATGTTGCTGCTGTAAAACGCAAAGAGGATGACAAATTCTCATTAGGAAATATTGAAACAGATGAAGAATGGACAAGAATTAAAGAAGTATTAAGAGAACTTGCTAAAAGTGATAACGAGTAATAGAGAGGAGGGCTAATTATGACAGGAGAATTTCAAATAAAAGATGGTACCACAGTTGGCCTAACAAACGGTTTGCTTTTAGCATTACAAAACCAAACCGCTTTAGGACAAGCCTTAACTGTAGACACAGATTCTACTGTTCCTTTTCAGCCACAAGCTATAAGAGAAAAGCCAGATTCATTTAGTAATACAGTAAATAAGGGAGTAATATTTTATAAAGATTTAGTTGCACAGGTTGCTCCTGTAACGGCACCTGTACAAGACGCTGCAGTGGTAGTACCTCAAGTAACTACTGATGCTCCTCAAAGACAATGGGATATTACAGTAGTGTCTAGTACTTCCACATCTATAGAAGAAGGATTTTCACCAAATCGTTTAAAAGTTAAACCTGCTTATATGGATGCTTATAAAAAACATGCACAAGGGGCAACCAACAATCAACCTGTTGTAGAGTCACCTGCAGTTGAACAACCAATGGTGGAACCTGTTGCTGTTGAGCCAGCACCTGTAGTTGAGCCTACTTTGGAACCAACTCCAGAAACTGTAGAAGCAGTACCTCAACCTGCTACTCCAGTTGAAAATAGCATGCCTGTTGAACCAGAAGTATCTGCTGTAGTTGAAGAACCAGTAGCACAACCTAATCCTGAGCCAGATTTACCGCTTCCAACAGATGAAGAATTAGAGGCATTAGTAAATCAAGGTAAAAAAGATATTGAGGCTATTGCCAAAGATAAAAAGGCACTTAATAGAATGACCGAAGAAAGAGATGAAGCACAAAAAGTAATCGATGAAAAATTGGCAGAACAAGAAGCTGCTCGTCATACTATTGCTGAATCTAAACAGCGTTTTGATGCCACTAAGAGATTGATTCGTGACTTATTAAAAGTAATTCAGAGTCAAAGAGAAGAAGTGGGTAATAATATGGGTAAAGTTGCTGCCGAAAGAGATGAAGTAGTAAATCGAAAAGAAGAAACAATCGCTGCTACTCAGGAACTTGGTGCTGAAGCAGATTCATGGACCAAAAGAGCAGCAGAATTAGAAAACACCAGATCATCACTTTCGCAGTTATTATCTGATATACAAGATTCAACATATAGCGCTACAGAAAGTGCTGTTGAAGAACCTGTAAAAGGAAGAATAGCCGCTTAAAGAGGAGCAATCCTCTTTTTTTGTCGTATGAAAAAAAACGATACATAAAATAGTAATGGGTGATGAGATGAAAAATGCCATTAAATATTATTACAATTTAAATGTTGAAAACATTCATTTTTATCACCAAAAATATTTTTTTAATATCGGTAATAGTACTTATTCATTTATTACTTATAATCGTGCTCAAGAAGAGATAATACCTCTTTTTGAATTAAATAAGATAATCATACAGCAAGACCCAAATTACTATCAAATAGTTCCCAATAGAGATAAAATGCCAATTACGGTGGTAGATAATATAGCCTACATCTTACTAAGACTTAATAACAGTACTAATCGTGAAATACAAATTTCAGATATTCATTTCATTCCTATTATACTAGACAAAAAAATAGAAATATTAAATCGTTTCTCTTGGACTTATCTTTGGTCTCAAAAGATCGATTATATCGAATACCAACTAAAACATTATGAAATTGAATTTCCTGCTCTTATAGAAAATGTCTGGTATTTTATTGGAATGGGCGAAAATGCGATAAGTTATGTTCAAAACATTATACAAAGTAATAATATGACGAATCAAGACTACCTAACTGTTGCTCATAGAAGACTATCTTCAAAAGACAAATTATTTGATTACTATAATCCTATAACTTTGGTAGTAGATCACCCAGCACGTGATGTAGCAGAATATTTAAAATCAAGTTTTTTAAATGATACATATGACATGGCCAAGATAGAGCAATATATAAAATCTATTAATTTTACTGCCTCTGGATATGGATTACTATTTGGAAGACTTCTTTTTCCATCTTTTTATTTCGATATCTTTCAAAAAGTAATTAATAAGGAGTTAGAAGAGAAAAATATTTTATTAATAAATGAGAGAATACATGAATATGAACTTTATTTAAATGATATTTTCATTATATTAAAGAAGAAGGCAGATATAGAACCTATAGATTGGCTCATAAAAAAAACGTAGATTTCACTCTACGTTTCTTACTTCTACTACTTCAGGGACTTCACTTGTAATAGCCATTTCAATTCCATCTTTTAAAGTAACTTCTATTAAATTACAGTTAGCACAGGCACCTGATAGTTTTACATAGCAAATGCCATCCTCAAATTTGACAAACTCAATAAATCCACCATCACTTATGAGAAAAGGTTTGATTTTCTCAATAACAGACTTAATTCGAATAATTACGTCATCTTCTTGCATAAAATCACCTAAAAATAATTGTAACAAAAAATGAGAAACAGGTAAATATTTTGTTGTATGAAATTTTTTTCTATGCTATAATACAAGCAAGAAGGTGTTACAAAATGTCGAAATACGAAAAGGGAAAAATCGTTACTGGATGTGTGACAGGAATTGAAAAGTACGGCATTTTTGTAGGATTAGATGAATTTTATAGCGGACTTATTCACATCTCTGAAATATCGAGTAATTTTGTAAAAAACATAAATGATTATGTGAATATTGGTGAAACTATAAAGGTTAAAGTAGTTGAAAGTGATGATGAATTAGGACAAGTAAAATTAAGCATAAAAGATATTGATTATCGCATGGGTCCTAAAAATCGTCAAAAGATTGTGGAAACGCCTAAAGGTTTTTCTATCTTACAAGAACATCTTCAAGATTGGATTCAAGAAAAAGTGCATGAGATTGAACAAAATGATGTAGAACAGTGATTACAAAATAAAAAAAATCAAGTTATCGGTATTGACAAAGTTTGCATGAAATGTTATAGTTAATATCGTCCCGACTTTATTATGGGCGCTTAGCTCAGTTGGTTAGAGCACCTGCCTTACAAGCAGGGGGTCATAGGTTCGAGT
>CANRHM010000040.1 GCA_947630415.1 uncultured Bacilli bacterium
CGTCTTCTTCTTTGACTTCAATGGCAGCTTCCATTAGGGCTCTTGTTTGCATCTTTGCAATTTCTGGATAAGTAACTGCTAAACGACATCCACGATGACCCATCATAGGGTTAAATTCATGTAATTCAGCACATTTTGCTTTTAAATGTTCAACACTTACATTCATTTCTTCTGCTAAAGCTTTAATATCTCCTTCTTCGGTAGGTAAGAACTCATGTAGAGGTGGATCTAAATAACGAACTGTCATTGGTAATCCTTTTAATTCCTTATACATCGTTTTAAAGTCACCTTTTTGGAACGGAATTAATTCGTTTAATGCTGCTTCTCTTGCTTCCACCGTTTCAGATAGAATCATTTTTCTAATTTTTGGAATACGTTCTGGATCAAAGAACATATGCTCTGTACGGCATAGTCCAATACCTTCAGCACCTAATTCAATGGCTTTCTTAGTATCAGTTGGATTATCGGCATTTGTTCTAACACGAAGTCTTCTATATTTATCAGCCCATTCCATAACACGACCAAATTCACCCGCAATGGTAGCATCTACGGTTGGAATTTCACCATCGTAGATATTACCTGTTGATCCATCGATTGAGATAACATCTCCTTCGTGGAAGACTTTACCACCTAGTGTAAATTCTTTCTTTGCTTCGTTCATTTGGATTTCACCGCATCCAGAAACACAGCAAGTACCCATTCCACGAGCAACAACAGCAGCATGTGAAGTCATTCCTCCACGAACCGTTAAGATTCCTTGGCTCGCTTTCATACCGGTAATATCTTCAGGAGAAGTTTCAAGACGAACAAGAACAACTTTCTTACCATCTGCATGCCACTTTTCAGCATCTTCTGCCGTAAATACAACTTGACCACAAGCAGCACCAGGAGATGCTCCTAAACCTTTACCAATTGGTTTTACTTCTTTCAATACTTTTTGATCAAATTGTGGGTGTAATAAGGTATCTAAGTTTCTTGGATCGATCATTAATACCGCTTCTTCTTCCGTACGCATTCCTTCATCAACTAAATCACAAGCAATTTTTAAAGCAGCTTGTGCAGTACGTTTTCCGTTTCTTGTCTGTAACATATAAAGTTTACCATGTTCAACGGTAAATTCCATATCTTGCATGTCTTTATAATGTTCCTCTAGGGTCTTACAAACGTCTTTAAACTGAGCAAATGCTTCTGGGAATTTTTCTTCCATTTCGGCAATCTTCATTGGTGTACGAACACCTGCTACAACGTCTTCTCCTTGGGCATTCGTTAAGAATTCTCCAAATAAGCCTTTTTCTCCGGTCGCAGGATCTCTTGTGAAGGCAACTCCAGTACCACAATCGTCTCCCATGTTACCAAAAGCCATTGATTGAACATTGACCGCGGTTCCCCAAGAATAAGGTATATCATTGTCTCGTCTATAAACATTTGCTCTTGGATTATCCCATGATCTAAATACGGCTTTAATAGCACCCATCAATTGTTCTTTTGGATCATCTGGGAAATCAGAGCCGATCTTACTCTTATATTCTGCTTTAAACTGGTTAGCTAATTCTTTTAAATCATCGGCATCAAGTTCTACATCTTGCGTAACCCCTTTTTTAGCTTTCATTTGGTCGATCAATTCTTCGAAGTATTTTTTACCTACTTCCATAACGACATCCGAGTACATTTGGATAAATCTTCTATAGCAATCCCATGCCCATCTTGGATTTTGACTCTTTTCAGCTAAAACATTAACTACATCTTCATTTAAACCTAAGTTAAGAATCGTATCCATCATACCTGGCATAGAAGCTCTAGCACCCGAACGAACAGATACTAATAATGGATTTTCTTTATCTCCAAACTTCTTACCTGTGATTTCTTCCATTTTAACAATGTACTCGTTAATTTGGCTTTGAATTTCAGGACTTATTTCTCTTCCATCTTCATAATACTTAGTACATGCTTCAGTCGTGATGGTAAATCCTTGTGGAACCGGTAATCCAATATTGGTCATTTCAGCTAAATTAGCTCCCTTTCCTCCAAGAAGCTCACGCATATCGGCATTTCCTTCTGTAAACAAATAAACGTATTTCATTTTCTCATCCTTTCTTATTAAGCATACGCGCTTCATTACTTATTATAATGAAAAAAGAATTAGGTGGCAACTAATTCTTTTACTTATTTACATTTCTTGACGAATAAATTTACTTTTGCTTTGCTTTTCCTTTTGTATCTAAATCATAGTAACGGGAAGCATAGACTAACACTTGAACCATTTCAGAAGGGGTAGCTTTTCCTGGTGTAAAAGTAGATAAGGTCCCGTCTTGGACCATTTTAACCCTCATATCATCAAAACTCATCACTTTACTAATGACACAATTGGTAACATAATTTTTATTACTGATACATTCTACTTTTCCAATTTGTTCCCAAGTAGTATAGGAAGCATCTCCATGGTTACTAACTTCTTTAATGGCCACATAAGGAGAATCTACTCCTAAATATAGGGTTCCTGTTATATGCCTTAAAGTAGTGCAATAATAATTGGTAGCCGTAAAAAGGCCTACACAATTTTGGTCATAGGCACAAACAAAGACATTGCTTACATCTTTGATATTTTGATTTCCAACTTCTAATTTGTTATTAGGATTCATCTTATTATATAATGAAACAGCTTCATCAATGGCTTCTCTTAAAGCAGTTAAAACTTTTTGTGTTTTTTCAAAATCGTTCTCCATATATTCCTCCAAAGTGGTTATATCATAACGCTTTTAATTTGCTAAGTCAATAGAAAAAGAGGCCAAGGGACTATTTCTTAAGGACTTTGGCCCTTTCTCTAAAATAACATTTAGGACAGTACGAAATATATTCGATTTCATCTTGGTTATCGATTTCAACTTGAGCTCCTTCTAAAACCATCAAACCATTTTTAAATCTTCCAACCAAGGTAGCTCTTCTTCCACAATCGCATCTGGTCTCTAATTCTTCTAGAACATCGGCAATTTCCAAAAGACGTTTGCTTCCTGGGAAACTCTTCGTTCTAAAATCGGTTCGAAGGCCATAACACTCGACTTGAATATCAAGTTCACTTGCTACCTTTAATGCTTCATCTACTTGAAAAGGCACTAAGAACTGGGCTTCATCGATAAAAATACATTTTGTATTACGATACCCTTCTTTTACTAAATTAAAAAGCGATGTATCACTGGTAAGCAATTGATCTACTTCCCTATTAATACCCAAACGAGACACCACTTTCTTATCTCCTTTGGTATCAATCGATGGTTTAAAGAGTGCTACTGGTACTCCTCTACTTTCATAGTTATGAATTCGCTGTAACACCAATGTGGATTTTCCACAATTCATCGATCCATAATAAAATTTTAATTCGGCCATACAACCTCACCCCACTATAAAGAGTATAACAAACCTCTTTTAGAAAAGAAAAGGGACTTTACATAAAAAGACACTTATTTATGAGCTCTTGGATGACTCTTTAAATAAATGTCTTTTAAATGATCGGAAGTAATATGGGTATAAATCCCTGTGGTAGAAAGGCTTTCATGTCCTAAAAGTTGTTGTACGGACAAAAGATCACACCCTTCATTTAATAAGTGGGTAGCAAAACTATGTCTTAACATATGGGGACTAATCTTTTTTTGTAAAGCGGTTTTATCAATAATTTCATTAAGTGCTTTTTGAACACTTCGAACAGATAATTGTCCTCCATTTTGATTTAAAAACAAATAGGAAGAAGTCTTTCCTTTTAATAACAAAGGTCTTGCATCTTTTAGATAACGATTTAACTTTACTTCAGCATTTTGATTGTAATAAGCAATGCGCTCTTTTTTTCCTTTTCCTAAAATACGAATACGTCGATTCGAAAAATCAATGTCCTCCATTTTGATGTTTACCAGTTCTGATACTCTTATTCCCGTAGCATAAAGCAGTTCAATTAGAAGCATAGAACGAATATCTTGAGGTCGTTCTCCCAAATCTACATTTAATAAATCTTCCACTTCATTATAGTAGAAAAACTTAGGTAACCTTACTTCTTTCTTAGGCATTTTTAGAAGTGTAAAAACATTTTTATCGATGACATCTTCCATAATTAAATAATTATAAAAACTGCGTAGACTACTCAAGTGTCTTGAAATACTCGTTGCTTTCATCTTTAATTTCTCACTCATGTAACGTTGATATTCACGTGCTTGTTCATATGTTATTTCCTTATAGTTGATACCATTCGATATTAAATAGGACTCATATTCTTTTAAATCATTTTTGTAACCATCGGCTGTCTTGATTGAATAGGAACGTTGATATTCAATATATTCTAGATAGGAAGCTAGTTCTATAATTTCATTCTTATTACTTGGCATGTGGATTTCCTTTAGGAGGAACACTATTCATATTCAATTGTTCACTTCCATCGTAATAATAAAAACCAGATTCTACCTTAGGAGCGGCCTTTTTCTTTGACGTACGTTTGCTTTCTTTAGAAGTTGACTCAGGATGATCAAAAGGATCTTTAACAAAATAAGGATCCCAATCTGGGTCATCATAGAAAGCATCTTCCTCTTCTACTTTAGGGGTGGGAATAAAAGGTTCAAACGTATAATCTATCCCATTTTCTCTTATTAAACTATCTTGAATATCATTAAAGGCAATTTGATGCATCGGATAACGCTCACTATAATCTTTATAGAAGAAATAAATTCCTCTAAACCGTTTATAATCGTCTTGTAAATATTGAACAATTCTTTTGCCAAGACGATCTTGTTCTTCTAAAATTTCTCTTTGTTCCGAATAATCATCGGCAAAATTATAGAGAAAGTCCTTTACTTTATTCCGTAAAAACGAATCGATATAATTAGGTCTTTTATTCTCCTTTTGAATCGGATGCATCAATTCGGTTACAATACGACCATTGGCTTTTTTTAAATCGGTGATAAAGGAAGATAAAAATTTCTTAGTATAAGGGTCTTTTTTGGAAATCTCATTAGTTCCTTTTTGTAAGGCATGTGCTAAAAGATAATCTTCTTGATAGGCAACAGGAATAGCCTTAGGATGAGGATTACGAGTAGTAGGTTTGGTGCTAATAGAGACTTCTCCTTTTCCTTCGGTAATTAGATTTAAGTCTTTATACTTTTTTAATAAATCCTCTTTATTATCGAACTGCATGGTAAAATAATCCCAATCTGCTAAATAAGCATTAGGACCTAGTACATGATCATGTTCATCCAATAAAGGTAAAAGGGTTACATACTTTCCTTTCCTATAAACTAGACATTGTAATCCTTTCGCTGCCATATTTTCACCTTCTCCTTTTATTATAATATAAATTAAAAAGTACATACAAGAGATGTACTTTTGTTTTAAATACAGTTTACACTTTTACTTCTTTATTTTTTGAAAGCAAGGCTCCAATTCCTCTTCTACTCTAGTAAGATGGTAAAGCAAATGATTGACGGCTTCTTCCTGTTCAGGAATTGCTTGTCTTAAGAGACGTAAGCGTTCTTTAATCAAAACTAACCTTTTATCTGGGGTAAGTGTTTCGTCCTTTACAATAAAAGGAACTAACTTTTCTTTTTCTTTTTCTTTTTTGTTGGAATCCCAAAGACGAAGATCATTTCGCCAATAAATATCTATATATTCCTTAACAAGCGATTCATCATAACTCTTAAGAAATTTGGCTTTTCCCATTGGAAACCCAGATAACAATCCTTTTTTAGCAATTAAAAGTCTATTTTTCTCATCTACAATCCATTCCACGGGTTCTACTTTAAACCAATAGGGATGGCTCCAATAATCATTTTCATTATAACGATAAAGTACTGGGGGAACATGATAATGATCCAATCGAACATATTCTTCTCCTTCGAACAAAACAGTACCTGCTAACTTAGAAGTCACGTAATCACTTTCCAAAGGATAGATATTAAAACTGTAACAATATACAGCATCACAAAATCCTATGTCTTCCTGTTCTTGATGGCTTAAACGATCTATATAAGTTAAAGTATCACTTTTTTTAGAACCTACAAAAGTTTGAGGAAACCTGCCTAAAAATACTGTTTTCTTCCCTTTTGCAAGCTGATCAAAAAGCGTATCACTAAGTTTTACTACGGGACGAATACAAGGATAATTTGCAGTGATTGGAACCTTTACGATTTGAGCCGTATTATCAATCGTTAACATATTCTTTTTGGAAAGAGTAGATTGATCTGTCCAACAAGAAGTTACACTTGTAATTAAAGGATGACATCCTGTATATCGTGCTAAATCGGAAAGTTGTGTTCTCCTTATATCAGGATCACTGAAAACAGATTCAGCATCTTTAAGTAACCATCCAGGAATAACACTGATTTCAAAATCATTTGTCATAGGGCCCCTCCTTTTTTTCCTTATTATAGAACAAAAACTTTTTTTGTCAAACAAAAAAGGCTTTACGCCTCTTTTACATAATCACAACTACTACATTTGACTTGGTTATTCTTTTGAACTAATGGACTTCCACAACTAGGACAAAGTTCACCTGTAGGTAAATCCCAAGTTGCAAACTTACATTTTGGATAATGGTCGCATCCATAAAAGACTTTTCCTTTTCTAGTCTTTCGTTCGATAATATTTCCTTTACAAAGCGGACAAGTAGTAACTACTTTCACTTCTTTTTCTTCTTTTTTTATGTATTTACAGGTTGGATAATTGCTACAAGCAACGAATTCTCCATATTTTCCTTTACGAACAACTAAAGGGCTTCCACAATTAGGACATAACTCTCCCGTTTCTTTGGGAGCTACTTTTGACATCGAACCAAAGGCTTTTTCAACCATCGGTTCAAATTCATCGTAAAAGGTATGTAATACTTTTAAAGAGTCTTCGTTTCCATCGGCAATTTCATCTAAGTCGCTTTCCATTTTAGCGGTGTACTCCACATTGATAATATGATCAAAACTTTCTTGTAACTTATCCGTGGTCGTAATACCCATTTCGGTAGGAACAAACTTTTTCTCTTCTACATGAACGTATCCCCGTTTTTTAATGGTATCGATAATAGTGGCATATGTCGATGGCCTGCCTATTCCTAACTCTTCTAATTCTTTAATCAATTTAGCTTCAGTATAGCGACTTGGCGGTTGAGTAAAGTGTTGTTTAGCTTCGACTTGATCGGTTTCAAGATGCATCTCTTCTTTCATTTCAGGAAGTGGCTTATCTTCGGATGTTTCGTATTTTTCATAGACTTTGCTATAACCATCAAAAACACTTACTTGACCGGTTGCTTTAAAGTGATAATCGTTATTATCTAAGATAACGGTCGTTTGATTATATTTCGCATCTTTCATTAAAGAAGCAAGGGCTCTTGCATAGATTAAATCGTAGAGTCTATATTCATCGTTCGATAAATATTTTTTTACGGAAAGTGGTGTTCTTAAAATACTGGTAGGTCGAATCGCTTCATGGGCATCTTGTACATTTTCTGTCTTCTTCGTTGTTTTTATATAACCAATATACTCTTTTCCGAAATTCTCTTCGATGTAATGAAAAGTACTTCCAATAAATTCGTCGGATAAACGAATGGAATCGGTACGCATATAAGTAATAAGTCCTACGGTCTCATTTTCCAAATCGATCCCTTCGTATAACTTTTGGGCAATCATCATGGTTTTTCTTGCTGGAAATCCCAACTTAGTAGAGGCTTCTTGTTGCAAAGTCGAGGTAATAAAAGGAGGTCTTGCTTTACGTGCTTTTAATTTCGATTCTACTTCTAAAACCGTATAGTCTTTATCTAGTTGGGAAACAATTTCATCGGCTTCTTCTTTAGTTTTAATTTCTAACTTTTTCTTTTTGTATTCGAATAACTCTGCTTCAAAATCATCGAAAGTCGATGTAATGGTCCAGTACTCTTCTTTTTGGAAGGCTTCAATTTCTCGTTCCCTATCAACAATTAATTTTAAAGCGACACTTTGAACACGTCCTGCACTCTTTCCTCCCGTTTTACTTTGCATTAAACGACTTAGACGGAAACCAATAATACGGTCTAAAATACGACGTGTCTCTTGAGAACGTACTAAATTAGTATCAATTTTACGGGTATGATTAAAAGCATCAATGACTTTATCTTTGGTAATCTCGTGAAACAAAACCCGTTCATATTGTTTATCTTTAATTCCTAAAGCTTCTTTTAAATGCCAAGAAATCGCTTCTCCTTCACGGTCAGGGTCGGTTGCAAGATAAACTTTATCACTTTCCGTTACGGCTTTCTTTAAATCTTTTACGAGTTTGGCTTTGCCATTAATTAAAACATAATCTGGTTCAAAGTTTTTATCGACATCGACTCCGAGTCCAAATTTACCTTTGGTTGAAAGATCTCTAATATGTCCTTTACTCGATACCACCTTGTAACCTTTTCCTAGATATTTCTCAATGGTCTTGCTTTTACTAGGAGACTCCACGATGACTAAATTTTCTTTCATATAGACACGCCCTTTCTTTTTTCATTTATACAATAAGTTAGAATCTTTGTCAAATCTTTCTCTCTATCTATATTATACGAAGAAAGCTTTTATTTTACTGAGTCTTTTTTTAATAAATAATCTTTTACGGGTCCAAAGGTTTTTCGGTGTTGTTCTAAGATACCGTATTTTTGAATCATTTCAATATGTTGTTTGGTGGGATAACCTTTATGTTTTTTAAATCCATACATCGGATACTTTTGATCTAGTTCAATCATCATATGATCTCTTGTAACTTTTGCTACTACGGACGCGGCGGCAATAGAAATACTTTTGGCATCTCCTTTAATGATCGACGTCGAAGGCATGGTAAGATGCTCTAATTTCATGGCATCAATTAAAACATGTTCTGGCGTAATCTTACTTTTTTTAATTGCTTCATACATGGCCAGTTTCGTTGCTTCATAAATGTTTACTTCATCGATCACTTTTTCATCTTTGATTCCAATTCCAACCGATAAAGCATGTTCCATAATATAGGAATAAAAGAGTTCTCTTTTCTTTTCTGATAACTGTTTGGAATCGGTAAGGCCATCTAGTACAAAATCTTTAGGAAGAATCACACATGCAGTAACAACAGGCCCAATCAAAGGACCTCTCCCTACTTCATCCACTCCTCCTATAAAATTAACCCCTTTATCCCATAATTCTTTTTCATATTGATATAAATCTATTTTTTCTTTTTCTTTCTTCATAGGTAACTCTCCTACTTTATTCATTTTAGCAAATTCATACAAAAAGTCAAACGAAAAAAGAGTTCAAAAAACTCTATTTTATCTTTTGCTTAGGATAGTCATCCGTCATTGGAATATCAATTTCATCGGTTGCTTTTACTACATAATCAAGACAACCATTTAAATAACGATCTGTAAGATCTTTTTTATGATCGATAAGCTCTTGTTTTTGCTTTGTTAACCCCTCTTTATCTATCTTTAACTTTCGTACTTCTTTTTCCTTATCTTGTTTTAAAGTATACATTGCTTTTAAATCTTTTTCATTACGGGTAAGAAAATTAGGGTCATACTGCTTTAAATCTTTTCTAGCTTTCCATTTATCTTTCAAATCGGACCCAATAAAGGCTAATTCACTACCAATTACTAAAACTCCTACCATCCATGGAAAAGAAAAGGCTTTCAAGGTAATGGTGTAGCCTAAAATAGGAAGCATAATAGCACTAAGAACAATCATATAGAACCAAGAAAAAGAGGCTTTATTCTTTAAAATGTAGTATTGTTGTTGAGCTTTTTTTAGTTTTACTTCTTTCGCTCTATAAGCTTGTGCTTCTTCCGCTTCCTTTTGAATGAGCGCATCTTGTTCTTCTATTTGTTGCTCTAATTCTTTAATTTTAGCTTCTTCTTTCATTATTTTTTCTAAATATTCACTGTATTTCATCTAGTTACTCCTTTGTATGTTTTATTATAGTATTTTCTTCTTTAATGTCAATTATTTTCGGTCAAGGGTAACTGGTCCCAAATAACCTTCTTTTAAATCACGAAGTAAAATCAGATACACTTTATCGTAATCGGCAAGTCCTCCTTTTAGAAGAGCTCCTCTTTTCTTGGCAATTAAATCTAAGGTTTCTTCGATATTATCAAAATCAATCGTAACAATTCCATACCGTTCTTTTAATCTTTCAGGGTAAAAGGTATACATTTTTTCTAATATGAAATAGGCAAGTTCATCCAAGTTCAAAATATCTTCTTTAATCGACGATAAACTTGCTAAAATGTAAGCCTGTTCTTGATTTTTAAATTTAGGTAAGAGAATTCCTGGTGAATCTAAGAGTTCCATATCTTTATGAATTCGAATCCAGTTCAAGTTTTTAGTAACGCCTGGTTTATTTCCTACAGAAGTAGCTTTCTTCCCTACTAGTCGGTTAATTAGTGTGCTTTTTCCAACATTAGGAGCTCCAATAATTAAAATACGCATGGCTCTTGGTTTAAGTCCTTTTTGCTTTCTTTTTTCTTCTTGCTCTCTTAGTACTTGCTTACTCTTCTCTAGTAATTTATCTAAAGATTTATCATGCATCAAATCAAAAGGTAAAACGATATATCCTTTTTTTTCATAATCATGAATAAAAGAATCTGTTATTTCTTTATCACAAAGATCATACTTGGTCATAATAAGTATTCGTTTTTTATCTTTTAATAAGTCATCAAAATCCTCTACCTTAGAAGAAATAGGCATTCTAGCATCAATCACTTCATAAACCAAATCGATTAAATCCATTTTTTCTCTTATTTCCCGTTTCGTCTTAGCCATATGACCTGGATACCAGTTGATGTTTGTTTTATCTTTATTCATTTTTACCACTTCCAATTTCTTTTAATATTTTATCATTTTCAAGAAATTTATCAAAATCTGAAACTAATAATGTGTCTTGCTTTTTTCTAAATTTATCATATTCTTTATATGCAAGTTCCTGAGCAACCTTATGAGAAATTTTTCCAGAGTTATGTAATATTTCCCTTCCGTTAAATTGTAAGAAAGCATTCAATTTTTCAATCCAATCATTCATTGTCATCGCATTATGATTTTCTGCTTGCAATTCAGCATAATCTAAATACATTGTAACAATTCTATTTAAATCTTTTAATTCTTTTTCCGTTAAATAATTTTTAGCAATATCTACA